>NZ_JBQQFC010000619.1:0-845 GCF_052258445.1 Psychrobacter sp. T6-1 | reverse complement strand
ACCAAACGGCTAACGCTATGCTTCTCCATATACTCACTCATATCGATACGCACGATAGCGTCCTGAGAGTCAAATAAGAAGTTGGCAAGCGACTTGGTCAGCTCTGTTTTACCAACACCTGTGGGCCCTAAGAATAAAAACGAGCCAGAAGGACGGTTGGGGTCAGATAGACCTGCGCGGCTACGGCGTACCGCATTAGCCACCGCTTCGACGGCTTCGTCTTGACCGATAACGCGCTCATGGAGTTTATCTTCCATAGCGATCATTTTGTCGCGCTCGCCTTGCATCATTTTGCTCACAGGGATACCTGTAGCTGCGGCAACGACTTCAGCGATTTCGTTATCGGTGACTTTATTACGTAGTAGTTTAGCACCTGCAGGCTCACCGGCTTGCTCTTTTTGTTCAGCCAAATCCGACTCGTTGATACGGCGCTCAAGCTGCGGGATGGTCTCATATTGCAGCTTACTCATGGTCTCGTAATCGCCTTCGCGGCTGGCTTTATCATAAGCGATACGGGCTTTATCTAGCTCATCTTTGAGCTGTTGACTGCCTTTGACCAGTGCCTTTTCAGCTTGCCACACTTCATTAAGATCAGCGTATTCTTTTTCAAGCTCGTCGATTTGCATATCGAGCATTTTGCGTTCTGCTTGCGCGCCTGCATCTTCTTCGTTTTTGAGTACTTCACGCTGCATTTTAAGCTGTATCAAGCGGCTATCGAGCTTACCTAGCGCTTCAGGTTTGCTATCCATCTCCATACGTAGACGACTGGCGGCCTCATCGATTAAATCAATCGCTTTGTCAGGCAGTTTGCGATCTGTGATATAGCGATGACTCATACGCGCCGC
>NZ_JBQQFC010000618.1:0-845 GCF_052258445.1 Psychrobacter sp. T6-1 | reverse complement strand
ACCAAACGGCTAACGCTATGCTTCTCCATATACTCACTCATATCGATACGCACGATAGCGTCCTGAGAGTCAAATAAAAAGTTAGCAAGCGACTTGGTCAGCTCTGTTTTACCGACACCTGTGGGCCCTAAGAATAAAAATGAGCCAGAAGGACGATTGGGATCAGATAGACCCGCTCGACTACGGCGCACCGCATTGGCAACTGCTTCGACGGCTTCGTCTTGACCGATGACGCGCTCATGGAGTTTATCTTCCATAGCGATCATCTTATCGCGCTCGCCTTGCATCATTTTGCTCACAGGGATACCTGTGGCTGCGGCAACGACTTCTGCGATTTCATTATCGGTGACTTTATTACGTAGTAGCTTGGCACCTGCAGGCTCACCAGCTTGCTCTTTTTGTTCAGCCAAATCCGACTCGTTGATACGGCGCTCAAGCTGCGGGATGGTCTCATATTGCAGCTTACTCATGGTCTCGTAATCGCCTTCGCGGCTGGCTTTATCATAGGCGATACGGGCTTTATCTAGCTCATCTTTGAGCTGTTGACTGCCTTTGACCAATGCCTTTTCAGCTTGCCACACTTCATTAAGGTCAGCGTATTCTTTTTCGAGCTCGTCGATTTGCATATCGAGCATTTTGCGCTCTGCTTGCGCGCCTGCATCTTCTTCGTTTTTGAGTACTTCACGCTGCATCTTAAGCTGAATTAAGCGGCTATCGAGCTTACCTAGCGCTTCAGGTTTGCTATCCATCTCCATACGTAGACGACTAGCGGCCTCATCGATTAAATCAATCGCTTTGTCAGGCAGTTTGCGATCTGTGATATAGCGATGACTCATACGCGCCGC
>NZ_JBQQFC010000617.1:0-845 GCF_052258445.1 Psychrobacter sp. T6-1 | reverse complement strand
GGGTCAGTATAGTTTGAGTCAATTGTTTGCTGCGTGATGCTCTTTTAAACTGACTCGTTAAAGGCGACTGGCTGCTATGCTCCATAGTGCTGCTAGGCTTCATAGTGATGCCCCGTTGCAATAATACTATAACTTTAATTTTGGATAGTGTGCGATGACCTGCGCTTTTATACTCAACGACGATACTATCCTTTGCCAACAAACGCCTGATGGTATGCGTCCTTTGTCCGTAGCGCTGCCACATTTAGAGGATGCTAATAGCAGCGAGGCGCCAAAGTATCAGCTTGGTCGCGTGCAACTCTTTGAGAGTGTGGCGCCTCATCACATGCTCCCTGAGCACTATAGCGCAGTTAGATCTGATGATGTCTCTGATAGCACAACGTCTCACATGGTCGCTTATGATAATGCAGCTGAGACGATAGCGATTAGTTATGACTACGCACTTACTCATAATATTAAGCTGCCCTTAACCGACACAACTGCGTTTGTGGCTTATCGTCAGCTGATAACCGAGCTGCCAGCCGCCCTTTGCGATCAGCTCAGTCAAGCCATGCAGTTATTGCGCTGGCAAGCAGATACCCAATTCTGTAGTCGCTGCGCCGCTCCCGTTGTATTAGCCGCGCAAAACGATCGCTCTATGGTATGTCCCATCTGCAACTTGCGTCAGTATCCTCGCGTACAGCCTTGTGTTATCACGGCTATCACTCGCCCTAACCCTATTACAGGTGAGACGCAGATACTATTGGCGCATCATCATCGCTACGGTATCCTCAAGCTGCCTTTGCAATATGGCTTGATTGCAGGATTCGTCGAAGTAGGCGAAAGCTTGGAGCATGCGGTCGTGC
>NZ_JBQQFC010000616.1:0-856 GCF_052258445.1 Psychrobacter sp. T6-1 | reverse complement strand
GACTTTGCGCTAGATAATTTAACAGGGTATAAATGTCCTCGTTATATCGAATTCGTTGATGAGCTACCTAAGAGTAACGTCGGTAAGGTACTGCGCCAAAAGTTACGTGAAAAGCATATGGCAGATCATCCCCAGCTTTGAGCTGTCGATACTTTGAACCTCTAGTGGCTTACGCGTTATATCACAAAAAAGCACCTTACAATCTGAACTGACCCCCATAAGTTGGACACCACTTATGGGGGTTATTTTATGCGTTACGATCTAGACTTTAAGATCAAAGTCATAGCATACTACGGAGAAGGACATACTGGAACTGCCACAGGTGAGAGGTTTGAAGTAGACCCAAGGTTTGTACGTAAATGGGTTAAGCAATATCAAAGCGGTGGTATAGATGCTATCAAGCCTAAAACCGGTAAAACTAAATACAGTAGCGACTTTAAGTATCAAGTGATCGCTTTGATGTTAGCAGAAGAATTAAGCCACTCTGAGACCGCTCTCAAATTTAATATCAGCTCTCCTAGCTTAATTAGTCATTGGTATAAAGCTTACAGGCTCCACGGTATGTCTGGACTCACCTCCAAATGTAAAGGTAATACCCTTATGAAACCTCCTATCGCAAGCAAACCTGATGATGAAAAGACGCCTACAGAGCTTAAGCGTGAACTGCAATATCTGCGTGCGGAGAATGCCTACCTAAAAAAGCTCGATGCACGGCTTCGGGAAAGAGAACAAGCTGTGACAAAGCAAGGCTCATCGAAGGATTAAGAGAGCAACACCTATTATCTGACTTACTAACCATAGCAAAGCTTGCGCGGAGTAGCTTCTACTATCATAGAGCGCAGCTTTGCAATAAAGA
>NZ_JBQQFC010000615.1:0-857 GCF_052258445.1 Psychrobacter sp. T6-1 | reverse complement strand
AATGGACGACTCACGATGGCGGATACGCAAAACCCAAACCCTTCAGACAGCACGCCTCATTCGGCCCAGCAAACGGACCAAGCCGTCGCCTCAGGCAATGCCTATGAGCTGATCAAACGCCGCTTAACTGAGCAAGGCAGCCGTCTACAAGCTCAAACAGCGACCCTTAATAATGCCCGCTTAGAAGAGTTTGGTAGCACACAGATGCAAGTCATCGCACGCACGCGTATTCGTACTGAATACAACTGCGTGGCACAGGACATGGTGCAAGTAGGCGACTATCTACTATTTGGCTACAACGTCTTTATGGGGCTCAAACGTGCCAGCAATATCAAAGACGTGCTATCGCTTTATCGTCTTATAGAGCCTGAAAATGACGATTTAGCATCGAGCACTGAGCAAAAGTATCAGTTAGAGGAGGTCGATTTAACGGGTACGTTTTTGGATCAAGATAACTTCGTCCAAGATTTCAATGAGCTGTATCGCTACTATAAGCAAACCCGCCTGATCCAAATCACCGTAAAAGACAGCAAACTGCTATTAGCGTTTCAGATCGGTGAGCGTATCACTGATATTCGGGTGTTTCGCTTTGCCTTAGACTTTAGCGAGGGTACGCCAGAACCGGCGCAGGTGGCCTATGTCGATAACCGCGGTGAGCGCGATATCGAACTGCCGCCCGCTTATGATTTTGAGTGGATAGAGACCACGCGTGAGCAGATGATCAATGGTAAATACCCGCACATGAATATCTTAGATACGATATTTGTGGAGACGGTCGGTGGTAATCTGACCATTAAGATTGAGAACAATACGCAGTCAGGTCAAGGTATCTACAACGAGTCGGTGAGCGATAGCAC
>NZ_JBQQFC010000614.1:0-857 GCF_052258445.1 Psychrobacter sp. T6-1 | reverse complement strand
GTGCTATCGCTCACCGACTCGTTGTAGATACCTTGACCTGACTGCGTATTGTTCTCAATCTTAATGGTCAGATTACCGCCGACCGTCTCCACAAATATCGTATCTAAGATATTCATGTGCGGGTATTTGCCATTGATCATCTGCTCACGCGAGGTCTCTATCCACTCAAAATCATAGGCGGGCGGCAGTTCGATATCGCGCTCACCGCGGTTATCGACATAGGCCACCTGCGCCGATTCTGGCGTACCCTCGCTAAAATCAAGCGCAAAGCGAAACACTCGAATATCAGTGATACGCTCACCGATCTGAAACGCTAATAGCAGTTTGCTGTCTTTTACGGTGATCTGAATCAGGCGGGTTTGCTTATAGTAGCGATACAGCTCATTGAAATCTTGGACGAAGTTATCTTGATCCAAAAACGTACCTGCTAGATCGACCTCCTCTAACTGATACTCTTGCTCAGTGTTCGATGCTAAATCGTCATTTTCAGGCTCTATAAGGCGATAAAGTGATAGCACGTCTTTGATATTGCTGGCACGTTTGAGCCCCATAAAGACGTTATAGCCAAATAGTAGATAGTCGCCCACTTGCACCATGTCCTGCGCCACGCAGTTGTATTCGGTACGAATACGCGTGCGTGCAATGACTTGCATCTGCGTGCTGCCAAACTCTTCTAAGCGGGCATTATTAAGGGTCGCCGTCTGGGATTGTAGACGGCTGCCCTGCTCGGTTAAGCGACGTTTGATCAGCTCATAGGCATTGCCTGAGGCGACGGCTTGATCCGTTTGCTGGGCCGAATGAGGCGTGCTGTCTGAAGGGTTTGGGTTTTGCGTATCCGCCATCGTGAGTCGTCCATT
>NZ_JBQQFC010000613.1:0-862 GCF_052258445.1 Psychrobacter sp. T6-1 | reverse complement strand
AATAGTTTAAAACTTTTATATTTACGTGCGTTAGGACGTTACCTAGAAAAAATAAAAAACTTACGCTGATTAAATTAGGGGCTGTCCTAGATAAATAAAATTATTTAGGATAGCACTATGAGAAAGAGTAAACTAAGTTGGTATAAACAAAGCAGACTCATCGAGTTATTTGTTGCCGGTTCTACCGCCAGAACAGCAGCAAGCCTAATTGGTGTTAATAAAACCACAGCCAGTTATTACTTTCATAGGCTACGAGTGCTTATTTACGAGAATAGTCAAGACCCTGGTCTATTTGAAGGCGAAATCGAAGTAGACGAATCATACTTTGGTGGAACTCGTAAAGGCAAGCGAGGGCGAGGTGCTGGTAGCAAAGTGCCCGTGTTTGGCCTATTAAAGCGTAATGGCAAGGTCTACGCTTGTATTATACCCAATGCTAAAGCAGATACTTTGATCCCCATCATAAGAGAAAAAGTTAAGCCTGATAGCATTGTTTATACTGACTCATTTAAAAGCTATAACGCATTAGATGTCAGTGAGTTTACTCATTATCGTATCAACCACTCCAAAACCTTTGTTAATGACAAGAATCACATTAATGGTATAGAGAACTTCTGGAACCAAGCTAAACGGCATCTACGTAAGTTTAACGGGGTTCCAAAAGAGCATTTTCACCTCTATTTAAAGGAATGTGAGTGGCGTTTTAATCACAGTGACCCAAAGTCGCAATTACTACAATTAAAACAATGGGTTAAACAGGGTTTGAACTAGTTATCTAGGACAGCCCCTTAAATTATTATGATTAAGTTTACTATTACCCTCGTCTTCTAAGTGTGGTTAGACCTTTGCCAAAATAGCTTATTAG
>NZ_JBQQFC010000612.1:0-862 GCF_052258445.1 Psychrobacter sp. T6-1 | reverse complement strand
AGCATAGAAGGGTAGGGCTGAGCGACCACGCTACTCACTGCCAAAATTTTGATGCCCATATCCAACTGAATCAAGCGTTTGGTGGCTTCAAGGCCGCCGATGTTTGGCATATTGACATCGAGCAAAACGACATCAGGACGCAGCTGTTTGGCAAGCTTGATAGCCATATCGCCACTGTCCGCTTCGCCTGCAACTTCAATATCTGGACTGTCTGATAACATACGGCTGATACCCATACGTACCAAATCATGATCATCTACTACTAATACTCGAATCATAGTTTTACTCTTTGCTATCTATCATTATAGGGTATAAATTGTAAAGAAAATGGGCGCAGCATTAACGACTATACTTTGTAGGCATGTTCGATAAACCTTCGTGATTAAACCAAAGTAGCTAGAGTAATGTTTTTGTTGACTTTTTACCACAAAAAATATTGATGCTATAAAGGCAAATCGTAAATATTGCTCAAATGTTAATCAATATTACTGTAATATAAAGCAAATGTAATAAAGTTTGAACCGTCAACGAATGCCCTTGTTAAGTGAGTGCAACGCGTTAAACTAAAACGCAATCCATGATACACTAAAAATACAGCAACTCTTACCGAGTCTATACAAACATCTTTATAAACGCTACGCTTGCCAGTGATACTTCCTAAAATGAGTACTAGAGCGACAGCAGGGGGAAGAATGAAACATCTACCTATAAGCAAACAGCAACTTATCGCTACTATGATCTCACTTAGTTTAGGTAGCATGGCGCAAGCTGCGCTAACGATCAATGATAGTGGCGCAAGCGCTCGTATGAGTTGGGGCGGCGCTGATAGCTTGTCTGAAGCTCGCAATATTATGTACAAATC
>NZ_JBQQFC010000611.1:0-864 GCF_052258445.1 Psychrobacter sp. T6-1 | reverse complement strand
CAGTATGGGTCAGGACAAGAGATTGAACTGGTTGGCGGCGCTTATATCAATCAGCTGATCAACATGTATACCGCCACTATCGGTGAGTGGTCGCGTCTGCTCGTCGCCTTTGTCGCCTTTATGTGTATGTTTGGCACGACGATTACCTGCGCTGATGGCTATGGCCGCGCTAATGCTGAATGCTGGCGTCTGCTGAAGGGCGAGAGCGAGATTAACAAAAAACAGGTCGCCTTTTGGACAACCTACGCCATCGGTGGTGGTCTGGTTATCATTACCTTCTTTACCGGACAACTAGGCGCTATGCTCAAGTTTGCGATGATATCCGCCTTTGTCTCAGCGCCGATTTTTGGCTGGCTTAATTACTCACTAGTAAAAGGCCACAAAAAAATGTCCGCTGGCATGAACGCCTACTCTATCGCAGGCTTGCTGTTTTTAGGCGGTTTTGCGCTGTTATTCTTAGCCAACTTAGCAGGTTTATTTGGCTAAATTTATAACGTCAAAACAGAGCTTATCGATAAAAAAGGTCTCACTATCGTCGTTAGTGAGACCTTTTTTGTTTATAAAAATACGTAACGACTATGAAATCAAAACAGTTGAATTAAGATAGATGTAACCAAATGTAAATAAATCATAAATATCTCATACCTATTTTGGGTAATGTGAATACTATAAGCGGCTGAACACTAACAAATAGATAACATCATCCATAAATTGCATACTATTAGCTTAGTTACACTTAAATTCATTATTAACTTAATAATAGATGATTTTAAGACTTTTCAATGTCAGTGATTAAGTGTACTCTAAGTCGATAAAGATTCAATCATTTTACAATTTCTATTTTAAATTTGGGCAATCATAAGC
>NZ_JBQQFC010000610.1:0-864 GCF_052258445.1 Psychrobacter sp. T6-1 | reverse complement strand
GCTTATGATTGCCCAAATTTAAAATAGAAATTGTAAAATGATTGAATCTTTATCGACTTAGAGTACACTTAATCACTCACATTGAAAAGTCTTAAAATCATCTATTATTAAGTTAATAATGAATTTAAGTGTAACCAAGCTAATAGTATGCAATTTATGGATGATGTTATCTATTTATTAGTGTTAAGCCGCTTATAGTATTCACATTACCCAAAATAGGTATGAGATATTTATGGTTTATTTACATTTGGTTACATCTAACTTGATCTAACTGTTTTGATTTCATAGTCGTTACGTATTTTTACAAACAAAAAAGGTCTCACTATCGTCGTTAGTGAGACCTTTTTTATCGATAAGCTCTGTTTTGACGTTATAAATTTAGCCAAATAAACCTGCTAAATTCGCTAAGAATAACAGCGCAAAACCGCCTAAAAACAACAAGCCTGCGATAGAGTAGGCGTTCATGCCAGCGGACATTTTTTTGTGGCCTTTTACTAGTGAGTAATTAAGCCAACCAAAAATTGGCGCTGAGACAAAGGCGGATATCATCGCAAACTTGAGCATAGCGCCTAGTTGTCCGGTAAAGAAGGTAATGATGACCAGACCACCACCGATGGCGTAGGTTGTCCAAAAGGCGACCTGTTTTTTATTAATCTCGCTCTCGCCTTTCAGCAGACGCCAGCATTCAGCATTAGCGCGGCCATAGCCATCAGCGCAGGTAATAGTCGTGCCAAACATACACATAAAGGCGACAAAGGCGACGAGCAGACGCGACCACTCACCGATGGTGGCGGTATACATGTTGATCAGCTGATTGATATAAGCGCCGCCAACCAGTTCAATCTCTTGTCCTGACCCATACTG
>NZ_JBQQFC010000609.1:0-864 GCF_052258445.1 Psychrobacter sp. T6-1 | reverse complement strand
GATGTGTCTAATCAGGTGTATTATGAGTTAGCGTGCGATGAGAGTGTCTGCCAGATAGCAGATGTCATTTTGGATAGCGACGGCACATCTTTATGGGAGCATTTAATTAAGAGTTGTCGCTCGTTAAATTAAAGTTAGCGTGTTCGTTGTAAAAGGCTTGAGTAAGTTCTTTTAAGTGAATTCTATAAAAACAATATTTGCAAATAGTGGTCAGTAAAAAATATGTACGCAGCCCTAAAAGCCATTGGTTTGTTTTCGCATAATGTATATTATGTTAAATAAACACTATTACAGACCGTTAATGGCTAACTATCTGGCAAGCCATACTTGCCGTCTTATCTTTGTATAGAGTTTAATACATCCTCTAATGATTCATTAACTTCAAAAGGTTTCCATCCAAGGACGTAGATCCATCTCATGTGTCCAGCAATCTCTTGGCTGACAATGCAGCTGCCAATACTGCTCGGCGATATGTTCTGGATTTAGTATTGCGCCTTGATCTTTGAGCGCACAGAGATCAGCAAAGTTATCTCGAGCAAATTCAGTATCGATAACCCCATCGATAACAGTATGCGCTACGTGTATGCCTTTTGGCCCAAGCTCGCGCGCCATGCTTTGTGCCAGTGCTCGCAGGGCAAATTTAGCACTAGCAAAAGCTGAAAAACCACTAGCACCTCGTAATGATGCCGTCGCACCAGTAAAGATAATGGTGCCTTTTTGGCGCGGTAACATGACTTTTGCCGCTTCCTTACCTGTCAAAAACCCAGCTAATGCGCCCATTTCCCATACTTTTCGATAGACGCGTTCTGTAGTCTCTAAAATGGAGAAATGTACATTTGCACCAATATTAAACACCACAACTTC
>NZ_JBQQFC010000608.1:0-871 GCF_052258445.1 Psychrobacter sp. T6-1 | reverse complement strand
GAATCTGAAATTGCGCAGCTCGATGAAGATGACAAAAAAGACTTCTTAGAAGATATGGGTATGGACGAGGCGGGTCTTGATCAGGTGATTCGTGGCGGCTATGATCTGCTCGATATGCAGACTTATTTTACCGCTGGCGTCAAGGAAGTACGGGCGTGGACAGTTGAGGTTGGCGCAACCGCACCGCAAGCCGCTGGCGTCATTCATACTGACTTTGAGCGCGGTTTTATTCGTGCTGAGGTCATTGCCTATGACGATTTCATTGAACATAATGGCGAAAAAGGCGCTGCTGCCGCGGGCAAATCTCGCTTAGAGGGCAAGACCTATATCGTCCAAGATGGCGATGTGATGCACTTTAGATTTAACGTTTAGGGTTATAGACAAGCAGTCCTAACCGCAAAAATCAAAATAGCTCAAAATTCAAAGTCAGCCTGAGTGCTGGCTTTTTTGTGCGTCTAGTTTTTTTCGTAGGTGATGATTTGGATGGTAGGGTGCTTTTTAAGCACCACTGGGCGGAATTTTGAACCGTTAACGGTGCTTAAAAAGCACCCTACGCCTAACTCAGGCAATGCCAGAGTAATCCATAAATTGCCACTCTCGCTACAAACTTTGTCTAATAGTGTCTACAAATTCTATAAGAGTTTAAGTATCATAAACAAGATTATAAAAATAATAACGGAATATAAATAATGAGCACTTACTCCAAAACATCAAAGAGCGCCACCGAGCACTGGGCAAGATTATTCAACGCCCAGCGTTTAGGTAGCGATAAACAAGCGCCTGTACAAGATAGCGCGCGCTCCTCCTTTCACAAAGACTATGACAGGCTGGTGTTCTCGCACTCCTTTCGTCAGCTCAACCAAAAGACGCA
>NZ_JBQQFC010000607.1:0-871 GCF_052258445.1 Psychrobacter sp. T6-1 | reverse complement strand
AATGGGGCTTTAATAATACCAGCAGTAGTTCAGCTTGCCGTTTTTAGCTGGCCTAACACAATTTATTGTACACCTTTAAATTAGGTTTTTTATCTGCTAAATTTTTACTAAATATAAGAAAAGAATAGTAGGATGAGCGGTAGTATATAAAGTTGAACGGTAAGTTAAGTAACTAAAGCCTATTTCATACTAGTAAACAATGTTTTATAATATTGGTTTTTAACTCAAAGTGCTTTCAGTAAAATTTAGGTGATGAGCGCTATTTATAATAACCTTTTAAGGCAGTTATGACTGTTATTACGCTTAAAAAACCAATGCCTGCCAGACGCTATTTATTCCCTTTATCATGTCGCATAAAAACGCTCAGTATTGCTACTGTTTCTCTATTAGTCTTGAGCGCTTGTGGTCATGATGCTCATCCAAATGAGGCGCAAGATTCTGCTACTACGACTGAGCAAAGCGTAGCTGAGCAAAATAAGCAGCAAAATATCAAAGAGATTGAAGAAAATATTAGAAACTCCTATGCACGTTTAGCGGCGAAGCATTCTGATATTTGCCCCAAACTACTACAAAAAAACGTCGATGATGAAACTATTGTCCGCACCGCTGAGATTATGGTATATGACTACTGTGAGTATTATCTATATCCAGATGTTGGACAAAGCATTGATGTGGATATCAATACCGATAAGATTGAAACTATGCTAGTGGTGCCATCAGTGCATAATTTCGCTAATGGTCCTTATGAGGTGACTTCTTATGACAAACACATCATCCGTTTAAACTACATCGGTGTTAAGTATAAGCCTAAGCGCTTAGAGTACGATTTGACGATGGTTATCAAAGACTAATCGTTGTTAACATCAATGTA
>NZ_JBQQFC010000606.1:0-873 GCF_052258445.1 Psychrobacter sp. T6-1 | reverse complement strand
TTTTCAAGCTCACCAATAGGGAACAAGGTTTTGGCAAGTTTGTCACCGCCGACTGCATGCAAAAAATAGCTTTGATCTTTATTGTCATCGAGACCACGTAGTAGCTGCGCAACTTCTACGCCATTATCATTAGTATCATTAACGCTGCGGCGCGTATAATGACCAGTAGCGATAAAGTCTGCTCCTAATGTAAGCGCATAGTCCAAAAATGCTTTGAACTTAATCTCTTTGTTGCACAAAATATCAGGGTTTGGCGTGCGTCCTGCTTTATATTCTGCCAAAAAGTGCTCAAAAACTCTGTCCCAGTACTCCATTGCAAAGTTTGCGGTATGAAGTTTGATACCTATCTTATCGCACACCGCTTGCGCGTCCGCTAAATCATCCATAGCCGTACAGTATTCGGTGCCGTCATCTTCTTCCCAGTTTTTCATGAATAGACCTTCAACCTTAAAGCCTGCCTGCTTGAGCAAAACGGCGGATACAGACGAGTCAACGCCGCCTGACATACCGACGATGACATGCTTATCGCTTGGGTTATCTATATCGGCCAAGGTAAGCGGACGATGAGCGTGAAAAGAGGATGCAACTGAAGTATCTTTTGCTAAGGTGTTTTTTGATAAGGTATCTGGTTTAACGGACATAAAAGTCACTCAACAACTTGTGATAAAATAAAGCTGTATTATATCAGGTAAACAAAATCGGTGGCGAGCAGCGCGCGACTATTGCGCTAAATGTAGCGCTAAAAATTAGATAGTAGTTTTTAATAATTTTAATGTGAAAAATTATGATAAAAATCGGTCAAGGTATAGACGTTCATGCGTTTCATAATAATGGTCAGCAGCAGCAATACGTGATACTAGCGGGCGTGCCTAT
>NZ_JBQQFC010000605.1:0-875 GCF_052258445.1 Psychrobacter sp. T6-1 | reverse complement strand
CTCAATCTATCAGCGCGTGGTTATCACCGTGTATTGCGAGTTGCCCGTACCATCGCCGATCTTGCCGATAGCATCGATATCACCAGCGCTCATGTGTCCGAAGCGCTCAGTTACCGTAGTAAGTGATTGACTATTTTTGACCTTGATGAATTAAATCAAAACAGCCCGATGATATTGCCAGCATCATCTAAGTCAATACGCTCAGCTGAGGGCTGTTTTGGTAGTCCTGGCATTTTCATAATAGGGCCACAAATCACCACGATAAACCCGGCACCACTTGAGATGCTGATGTCGCGCACATGGATAGTAAAGCCGGTTGGTCGTCCTAATAGTTTAGCGTCATCGCTTAGAGAATACTGCGTCTTAGCAATACAAACAGGCATCTTATCGAGATTGAGTGCCTCTAGTCGCGCGATTTTGGACTGCGCAAGGCTGCTGATATCGATGTCATCTGCGCCGTAGATACGCTGAGCAATCGCGCGTATTTTATAAGCAATAGGTTTGTCACTATCATAAGCTAACTGAAAGGTGCTGGGTTTATCGTCATGCAGCATATCGAGCAGAGTATTCGCTAGTGTCTCGCCGCCTGCGCCGCCTTTTTCCCATACTTGCGTGAGCGCCACTTTAACGCCTTTTGCCTGACAGGCTCGCCGTACTAGTTCAATCTCAGCATCCGTATCACTGACAAAATGGTTGATGGCGACAACGACAGGTAGACCATAGACGTTTTGCATATTATCGATATGCTTCATTAGATTAGGCAGCCCTTCCTCAAGGGCAGGCAGGTTCTCAGCTGTCAGCTCGTTTTTGGTAACACCGCCATTATATTTAAGCGCGCGGATAGTCGCGACAATAACCGCTGCATCTGGGATGAG
>NZ_JBQQFC010000604.1:0-877 GCF_052258445.1 Psychrobacter sp. T6-1 | reverse complement strand
GCAATAGCGATTAAAAGTGTGACGGATTCAATTTTAAAGAGTGACTTTGCGCTTTCAATCATCGCAGCAAATAGCAAAAGCCCATAGCTAAAATGTACCAGCCTGTCATACATATTTCGCTGCCAGCCAAACCACTCATTTAAGCCAATACCAAATAGCTGCTCTGTCCACTCATCGTAGGGCACATAAGAATACAGATAGCGCGCGCCTATAATATGAACGACTAAAAATATCATCGATTGCACGTAAGCATTTTTGCTGATTTGCCAATAACGATAAGCAATTATCATAACTGCTAAAAATAGTAGCGTGCCTAATTGATGAAGTAGGTAGCTTGACCAGTCGAGCGGCTCAATACTTGCCAGCACTATGACGATAACTACCGCCGTAGTACTGACAATAATAGAGTTAACATTGCGCTGCATATTTATACTTTTTAATCATCAGTAGCTAATGATTACAGCTTAGCGATCCACTCTTTAAT
Source organism: Psychrobacter sp. T6-1 (assembly GCF_052258445.1). Lineage (NCBI taxonomy): Bacteria > Pseudomonadati > Pseudomonadota > Gammaproteobacteria > Moraxellales > Moraxellaceae > Psychrobacter > Psychrobacter sp. T6-1. The sequence continues at coordinate 393 of NZ_JBQQFC010000604.1, read as the reverse complement.
CATGCGAGCTTGCTCCGCGGCATTACCCGTATAAGTGGCAGGCGTCAGCTCGCGCAGGCGCTGCTTGTCGCTATCTGAAACGTCACTAAGCTCATCACTTTCAACGAATGTGAGCATCGCTTCGCGAGTCATGGCATTGCCACGAGTGAGCGCTTTGAGTTTCTCATAGGGGTTCTCAACGCGGTAGCGGCGCATGACTGTCTGAATCGGCTCGGCTAAGACTTCTTGTGCTTGCTCCAAATCCTCATTTAGGCGCTGAGCATTCAGCTCTAATTTACCGACGCCCTTTAGACAAGCATCAAACGCAATCATGCTCTGGGCTAGTCCTACGCCAATATTACGCAGGACCGTTGAGTCTGATAAATCGCGCTGCATACGTGAAATTGGTAGCTT
>NZ_JBQQFC010000603.1:0-879 GCF_052258445.1 Psychrobacter sp. T6-1 | reverse complement strand
ACAAAAGCTGATACCAACGCAGTGACTCCAGTTGCCAATGTCACCTCTATACGACCAGTACGCGTGCCAAAAAGTCTGTGCGTTGTCATCGATCAGGCTATTGCTACCCATAGATCCAAAAATTAGTTGTCATGCTCATGTCATATAGTGGCTAAATTTATGTTTCTGTAATCTTGTCAACATCCTTTATAAAATTCATTTTTTAGACTTGGCTACGCTAAACTCGTAGCCTAAATACTTTGTACATTCATATACAAATATATTTTTTTGTATTTTTCAAACATTTATCTTCTATATCTTATCACCTACTACAAAACTCTCTTTATTTTTACCATTTCATATACATTTGTGTATACAAATGCATGCTAATAATAATTTTATTTTTCTACTATATGTTTCATTAAGAATATAAATTTAAAAAGACGCTAACTAAAAAGCAGCTCATCCTCTTTTAATAACCGCTTATCCGAATATCATTGCTTCACAAAAAAAACCTATAATCAATTTTTAATCGAAACCAGACAGTGCTAAGATACATTTTCTAGTACAATTGTAGTTATGTTAATTTATTGCTTAAGTATGTCTTTGTATTACTTAACCTTTTATTTACTGATTGGTAAGTAAGTAAGAGTCATACCTAATAACCCTCTACTCCGTTTACATTTAAGGGACACTGAAGATGACAGTGAACAAACCTTGGCTCGCTCAATATCCTAGCAACGTACCCAAAACCATTGATCCTGATCAGTACAGTAGCTTGATTGAGCTTTATGAGGAGTGCTTTGCACGCTTTCGCTTGCACCCTATCAGTGTTTGCATGGGCGTGACGCATACTTATGGCGATATCGATGATACCTCGCAAGCGGTCGCTGGATGGTT
>NZ_JBQQFC010000602.1:0-885 GCF_052258445.1 Psychrobacter sp. T6-1 | reverse complement strand
TAGTCAGAACATTTAAAGGTTTGTAGTTAAAAGAAAAAATAAAAAGCTGCCAATGATAATGATCACTGGCAGCTTTTGGTTTTTAGAAGACAAGAACTTATAAGATATAAATACTTAGCTTAAACACTAACGCTTGTCATTGCGATCACGAGTATTACGCGCTGCGCGGCTAGCAGGACTAGCGCTACTTTTAGACTTCTCGCTATTGCTGCTAGTACTACTACGATTATCACTACTTTTACGACTGTCAGAGCGACGCGCTTTTAGCGGCTTGTTTTTGATACGCTCTTGCTTGTCTTTTGCCGCACCATGGAGGCCTGTGCCGTAACGTGGACGCAAGCTGACCAAGTCAGTTAAAGTGTTGATATCTTTTTTGTCCAATTCGATATGACGACCTGTACGCAGCTCTTTGGGTAGATCGATACTACCATAGCGCGTCCGCAGTAGACGGCTAACTTTAAGACCTTGCGACTCAAAAAGACGGCGAACTTCACGGTTACGGCCTTCTTTGAGTTGCACATGATACCACTTATTGACGCCTTCCCCGCCGCCCGCTTTGATGTCATCAAACTGCGCCATACCGTCCTCTAACATCACGCCCGAGGTCAGATTGCGAGCGATTTCTGGGGTGACTACACCGAGTATCCGCACCGCATATTCACGCGTGATCTCACTTGAGGGATGCATCAATCGATGTGCCATCTCGCCGTCATTGGTGAATAACAGCAAGCCTGAGGAGTTGATATCCAAGCGACCGACCATGACCCAGCGGTCATGAGTTAGTTTAGGCAAACGCTCAAATACCGTCGGACGACCTTCTGGATCACTAGCTGAGCAAATCTCACCCTCAGGCTTATAGTAAGCGATAACGCGGCGACGCTTTTC
>NZ_JBQQFC010000601.1:0-885 GCF_052258445.1 Psychrobacter sp. T6-1 | reverse complement strand
TAGTCAGAACATTTAAAGGTTTGTAGTTAAAAGAAAAAATAAAAAGCTGCCAATGATAATGATCACTGGCAGCTTTTAATTTTTAGAAGACAAGAACTTATAAGATATAAATACTTAGCTTAAACACTAACGCTTGTCACTGCGGTCACGAGTATTGCGCGCTCCACGGCTTGCAGGACTAGCGCTACTTTTAGACTTCTCGCTATTGCGGCTAGTACTACTACGATTATCACTATTTTTACGACTATCGCTACGACGCGCTTTTAGCGGCTTGTTCTTGATGCGTTCTTGCTTGTCTTTTGCCGCACCGTGGAGACCTGTGCCGTAACGTGGACGCAAGCTGACCAGATCAGTCAAAGTGTTGATGTCTTTTTTGTCTAATTCGATATGACGACCCGTACGCAGCTCTTTGGGTAGATCGATACTACCGTAGCGCGTCCGCAGTAGACGGCTGACTTTAAGACCTTGCGACTCAAACAAGCGGCGAACTTCACGGTTACGGCCTTCTTTGAGTTGCACATGATACCACTTATTAACGCCTTCGCCGCCGCCCGCTTTGATGTCATCAAACTGCGCCATACCGTCCTCTAGCATAACACCTGAGGTCAGATTGCGAGCGATTTCTGGGGTGACTTCACCGAGTATCCGCACCGCATATTCACGCGTGACCTCACTTGAGGGGTGCATCAAGCGATGCGCCATCTCGCCATCATTAGTAAATAACAGCAAGCCTGAAGAGTTGATATCCAAACGACCTACCATGACCCAGCGGTCATGAGTTAGTTTAGGCAGACGCTCAAATACGGTTGGACGACCTTCTGGATCACTAGCTGAGCAAATCTCACCCTCAGGCTTATAGTAAGCGATAACGCGGCGACGCTTTTC
>NZ_JBQQFC010000600.1:0-889 GCF_052258445.1 Psychrobacter sp. T6-1 | reverse complement strand
TTGCAAAATTATTATAAGAATAGGAGAGTAATAATGGATGAACAAGAAAAGAAAATCGAAGAGCAATACAAAGAGATTAACCCAACTGATGAGGCTCCTGATAGCTTAGCAGAAGCAACAACTGCGCCGCTTGATGATAGCGAGCTTGGTCGACATGCTACAGAAGACGATGTTAAAAAGAACAACGATAAGTAATCCTTATAATGAGTCTATCCATTGATGTTACTGTGATATCAAATGTGTGAACTCACCATAAAAACTGCTGCTAATGTGGCAGTTTTTTGTTATAATCAGCGCCGTATTGGCAATAGCTCTTATACAAAACCTTGATATAGTTTTAGCATCTAGTTAGTATCTAGATAGACGGCTAAGCTTGAATGTTTACGTGTGAAGCTTATTGTTTAATAATACGACCCTTGAATGCTTAGCGTTCACTAGGTCAACTCTAGTAATGCAGGGTTGTCCTGAATGATGCCAAAGCTTTTTTATTTTTACGGTTCTATAAGTACTCATCTGTTTGAGTAAATTATAGAGCTCTTAGCATTGCTGGAGAGAATTATGCTAACGAATACTGATCGCGAACAAATCATTGCTCAATACCAACGCGGCGAGAACGATACTGGCTCCCCTGAAGTTCAGGTTGCCCTATTAAGCGCCCGTATTAACGATTTACAGAACCATTTTAAAGAGCACAAAGGCGATCATCATAGCCGCCGTGGTCTTATCCGTATGGTAAACACGCGCCGTAAACTTCTTGATTACCTAAAAGGTAAAGATCTTGGTCGCTATACCACACTGATCAGCCAATTAGGTCTACGTCGTTAATATCACACTCAGCTGTGTGATTATCGATAAGATATCTGAGTATTACAAAAGCGGTGTGGAATAG
>NZ_JBQQFC010000599.1:0-893 GCF_052258445.1 Psychrobacter sp. T6-1 | reverse complement strand
GTAATACAAGGTCGTGAGATTGATGTATTAAATGGCTATTTTCCGCAAGGAGAGAGCCGAGATCATCCTACTAAGTTTCCGATGAAACGCGCTTATTACGCCGACCTAATCGATTACATCGTTACCTTAAAAAGTGAAGGGCGTACGATGATCGTTATGGGGGATATGAATATTGCACCAGAGGATATTGATATTGGCATCGGTGAGGCTAGTATGAAACGCTGGCTAAAACAAGGCAAAACCTCATTTTTGCCAGAGGAGCGCGAATGGTACGAGAGGTTGATGGCGTGCGAGCTGATCGACACTTATCGTTTGCATTACCCAGAGAGCACAGATTTTTATAGCTGGTTTGATTATCGTAGTCGCGGCTTTAATGATGAGCCCAAACGCGGTATGCGTATCGATCATATTTTATGCACGCCCGATTTGGTCGAACACTGCGTAGATGCTGGCATCAGCTATGAGCTACGCGCTATGGAAAAACCCTCTGACCACGCGCCTATTTGGTCGGTATTTGATTTAAGTAAAGACAATTAAATTATTCATATAAAAAGGAGACTGCCATGGCTGTTGGCGATATAACTATACCTGATACTATTTATGCTATTGATGGCATTACCTTGAGTGCAACGGCAGCTGGCTTGCGCTACAAAGACCGCGATGATTTAGTCATCATAAAAATCAATGAAGCGGCAACGACAGCAGTAGTGACAACCAAAAACACCTTTTGCGCCGCGCCCGTACGCGTTCTACGTGAGCACTTTGCTCATAGCAGTCCGCGGTACCTTATCACCAACACTGGCAATGCTAACGCGGGTACTGGTGCTGATGGTATCCGCCGCGCCAAAGATATTTGTAGAGCTTTGGCAAACAAAACTAGTGTCGATACTCAT
>NZ_JBQQFC010000598.1:0-898 GCF_052258445.1 Psychrobacter sp. T6-1 | reverse complement strand
GATAATTTACAGTCAAAGCTTAAATAGATAGCTTAAAACAAATGCCCTACTTTAGCATATTTTGCTTTTGCTGCGTTTTAACTTTTATGACCTTTAAAGAGGCTGAATACTTTTAGGTAAATACACAGACTCATAAAATCATTTTTAGTCGTCAAAAGCGGTTTATAATAAAGCGCTATTATTAGGGCATGTTTGATAATTCAACTACATTTTTATGATTTTGGCTAAATACTCATTACAACATTGACTTGGACACATGGTATGACAGGTTCCTTATTTATTATTACTGCCGCCTCAGGTACGGGCAAGACATCCCTTGTCAAGCAGCTGCTGGCAACCACCAGTGATTTGACGGTTAGCGTCTCACATACCACTCGTGCGCCGCGTCCGGGCGAGATTGACGGTCATCACTATCACTTTACGAGTGTTGATAGTTTTGTCAGCGCTATCAATGACAATCAGTTTTTGGAGCATGCTGAAGTATTTGGCAACTATTATGGTACCTCAGAGTCGAGCGTACGCGCGCAGCTCGAGGCAGGCGTCGATGTGATTTTGGAGATCGACTGGCAAGGCGCTTTGCAAGTTAAAAAGATATTTACCGAGGCGACGATGGTATTTATCTTGCCGCCTAGTATCGCCACTTTGCGTCAGCGCTTATCCACTCGCGGTCAAGATAGCTTGGAGGTGATAGAAAAACGGCTCGCTGGCGCCGTGACTGAAATGGCGCAATATGTGAATTTTGACTTTGTCATTATTAATGATAATTTTGAGGTGGCATTGACAGAACTCAAAGCCATTATCGTCGCTGATAGACAAACGCTAAAACGCCAACAACAGCGCTATCATAGAACGATCAGTACTTTGCTTGCCAATGGCACTGACGACTGATACTGATACT
>NZ_JBQQFC010000597.1:0-899 GCF_052258445.1 Psychrobacter sp. T6-1 | reverse complement strand
TAGTGTGTCAATCTATTATGATAATGTAGCATTATGTAATAATGCAATCAACGAAATATGTAACGATTATTAAAATTGGGGCTGTAGTAGATAAGCACTATTCTAGACTACTTTTATGAAGATAACCCGTTGTAAACTAAGTAAAAAAGCACAGCGAAGGCTGTTAGAGTTTTTTACGGCTGAAGTGACTGCTAGAACAGCCGCAGATTTGCTTGATATTCAGCCTAATACTGCTGCACTTTTTTATCATAAAATAAGACTTGTGATAGATTACCATCTCTCATTAGAAGCTGATGAGCTTTTTGATGGTGAGGTCGAATTAGATGAAAGTTACTTTGGCGGTGTACGCAAAGGCAAAAGAGGTCGCGGGGCAGCTGGTAAAACCGCTGTATTTGGTATTCTAAAACGAAACGGTAAGGTTTATACCATTGTCGTAGCAGACACCAAACAGACTACCCTAATGCCTGTTATTAAGCGTAAAATCAAGCCTGACAGCTTTGTTTATACGGATAGCTATCGAAGTTACAATGCATTAGATGTGAGTGAGTTTAAACATTTCAGAGTCAATCACTCTATAGAGTTCATTTGCGGTAAGAACAATCACATCAATGGCATTGAGAACTTCTGGAATCAGTCCAAACGAACACTCAGAAAGTATAATGGGATTAATAAGAAAAACTTCCATTTATTTTTAAAAGAATGTGAGTTTAGATTTAACTATGGTTCACCATCTAATCAGCTGAAAATCCTGAGAAAATGGTGTGATATTTAATCCTTATTTACTACAGCCCCTTAAAATTTATTGTCTATAGATACTAGCCTTGTTAGCTTAGCTTACCAAAAAGCCTGATAAGAATATCCTTATCAGGCCTGTTTTGTATAGTACTTTAGACAGTAAA
>NZ_JBQQFC010000596.1:0-906 GCF_052258445.1 Psychrobacter sp. T6-1 | reverse complement strand
CGCTCAGGGCTGGTTTTGTCAGTGACGATTCTCTGTATCAGTCTGCTGTCTTATTCGGCAGCAGCAGGTATGATTGGTGGTGGCGGTCTGGGTGATTTGGCCATTCGTTACGGCTATTATCGCTATCAGACTGAGGTCATGGTATTTATCGTTATTATGTTATCGATTATGGTGATATCCATTCAAGCCTTTGGCAACTGGTTAGCGACGCGTTTAGATAAACGATAAAATGACACATTAATGAAATAAAACTGATTAACTCATTTATTATTAAGGAAGGTTTATGAAATTAACAGATATTAGCCGTCAATTGGCACTTGGTTTTGGCATCGTTGGCGTATCAGGTTTGGTACTGGTTGGCTGCAACAATTCATCAGCACCTGAAGCCACCAAAGAAGCGCCTGCTACCTCTGCTGAAGCCAGCAATGACAGTGATACTCAAAAAAGCAAAATCATTATCGGTACAACCGAAGGTGATTTTGCCGATATGGTACGTAACCAAGTTAAAAGCTCGCTAGAAGCGCAAGGCTATGAGGTTGAGCTGATTACTTTTACTGATTATGTTCGTCCAAATTTGGCACTGGCAGATGGTGATTTGGATATCAATATCTTTCAGCACAAGCCTTATCTTGATACTTTTAAGGCTGAAAACAATCTTGACCTTGTTGAAGTATTCCAAGTGCCTACCGCGCCGCTTGGCATCTATACGGGCAAAAAGACCAGCCTTGATGATGCCTACAAAGGTATGAGCGTATCAGCACCTAATGATCCAAGTAACTTTGCTCGCGCATTGGTTATGATGAATGATCTAGGCTGGCTGACGTTAAAGGATAATATCGACCCATTAACGGCGTCAAAAACAGACATCGCTGACAACAGCAAGTACGATATCAAAATCGTTGAGTT
>NZ_JBQQFC010000595.1:0-908 GCF_052258445.1 Psychrobacter sp. T6-1 | reverse complement strand
AACCTTTTGCCGCAATCAAGCTTGCAGGTGAGTGAATATATCAATGACTTCGCTGAAAAATCGACCAATTTGACTGCTATTGGTATCGTCATCTTATTTTTGACGACTATCATGACTCTAACCACTATCGAGCGCGCTTTTAATCAGATATGGCGCGTGACTGATCGCGCAGGCGGCATCAAAAGTATGCTGCGCTACTGGACAATCGTAACCATGGGCCCTATCGTATTGGGCACCGCTTTTATTGCTTCGAGCACCGTACAGAGCCTGAGCTTTTTGAATCGTCAAATTGCAGGTTACGGTATCGATTGGTCATTTTGGGTACAGATGGTATCGATTGGTATCACTGTCGCAGGCTTTGTGGGTATGTACTGGTTTATTCCAAAGGCACGCGTCCCGTTCAAAAACGCTGCTATCGCTGGTATTATCGTGGCTATCGTTTTTGAGCTCCTCAAGCACATCTTTGGCACGGTGATGACCAACTTTACCAGTTATGAGGCCATTTATGGCGCTTTTGCTGCCCTGCCGATATTTTTGTTATGGATTTATCTGTCTTGGAACCTGATTTTGTTAGGAGTTGAGATTAGCTATACCTTGACGATTTTTGAGACCAAAGAGGTCTATCCTCGCCACCCACTGCTGAGTCTATTGGACATGCTCAATGTGGTATATAGCCATTATCTAAAAGGCGAGGCGGTCAGTGAGCAAGAGCTGCGCGATGTCCTAGGCCGCAAAGAGCTGCCTAAATGGTATACCTATATTAACTATCTTAAAGACAGCAATCTGATTACTACAACTGAGCACGATGAATACGTCCTCAAAAGGGATTTGAGCAAAATGAGCCTCTGGGACTTTTATCGTACCCTACCTTACCCGCTGCCGATCAAAGATGAGTTAGATGAGATGAA
>NZ_JBQQFC010000594.1:0-922 GCF_052258445.1 Psychrobacter sp. T6-1 | reverse complement strand
GAGATTATGAGAATTGTTTCTGACAAAATGCCAAAAGTAGATGTGGCTAGTATTTTGACCGTAAGTGAGATTGATGCTATTCACGAGTTTATGCATCATTACCCGCATGCTCGCGCCGCCTCATTAGACGCCCTCAAAATCGTGCAAAAGCGCAACGGCTGGGTAAGTGACGCTCAAGTGAACGCTATTGCCAACCTTTTAGATATTCCCGTGACTGATATGGACGGCGTCGCTACTTTTTTTAATCGTATTTATCGTCAGCCTGTTGGTCGTCACGTGATTTTGATTTGTGATTCTGTAGCCTGTTACTTGACAGGGTACGAAGCGCTATCGGCTGAGCTACGCTTGCAATTGGGTATCGAATATGGGCAAACAACGCCTGATGGCCGTTTTACCTTGTTGCCGATTTGCTGCCTGGGCAATTGTGATAAAGGCCCTGCGGTGCTCATCGATGAGGACACTTATGGTCCTATTGAGCCTACTGAGGTCGCGCAACTACTGGAGCTATACGCATGAGACTGACCTTATCTGAACAGATCGCTCAGCGCGGGCAAGGCAAAGCGCCAAGCCAGCTCAATGAGCAACGTATCCCCATCTATGGCGACAAGGCGAGCGCCACTAGCGAAACTATGCCGCTTACATGGCGTCTTGCGCATCATGACGCCGTACTTGATTTAGCCACATATGAGTCGCTACAAGGCTTTGATGGGCTAAAAAAGGCACTAGATAAGCCGTTTAAAGACGTTGAAAACATGATCAAAGCGGCCAATGTTAGAGGCCGCGGCGGCGCAGGATTTAATGCTGGTCTCAAATGGTCGTTTATGTCGCCACCAGATGGCTTGCCACGCTATCTTATTTGTAACGCTGATGAGATGGAGCCGGGCACCTTTAAAGATCGCTTGTTAATGGAGCGCCTACCGTT
>NZ_JBQQFC010000593.1:0-924 GCF_052258445.1 Psychrobacter sp. T6-1 | reverse complement strand
CATGTCGTGCTCCTTGACGTGCGGTTTGGTTGAATCGCTCAATCTTGTCAAACAAATTAAATACTATACTTGACGTTAAAGTTTCACTGTGCGAAACTAAGTTTCATAATGTAAAACTATTAAAGCAGAAATGATTTGACTTGTAAATACCTAATTTAAGTTTGGGAACACTATGACTAAAAATATAATGGCAAATGTCTCCTTGTTGTCGCGCACTACGGATCTACTCAAGCAAAGTAAAGTCGATGAAGACCGACAATTCGTCGCCGCCTTAGGTCGTGGATTAGCTCTATTAGCAGCTTTCGAAAATGAAGATGCATTGAGCCACCAGCAACTGTGTCAGATGAGCGGACTGCCTAAGGCCACGGTTACTCGCCTAATTCATACCTTAACCACGCTTGGGTTTTTGCGTACCACACCGCATGGTCATTATCAGCTTGGTAGCAGCGCGGTACGTCTGAGCGCATCGGCATGGAGTCGTCATGATATGGTGGCAATCGCTGAGCCCTTACTGCGCCAGTTCGCCATTGACCATGAAGTATCAGTCAATCTAGCGACAGAGGTTGAAGGCGAGATGCGTTATTTGGCGTGTCATCGTAGCCCTGCGCGCCTGTCGGTCAATCTACAAGTGGGCTCTGCTGTCCCCATTGATAAAACGGCGATTGGACGCGCTTTTTATGCAGTCAGTACGCCAACTCGGCAAAGTGTTATTGATAATAAGTTGCAAGATCAGCTAAATAAAGAACACTATCAGCAAGCACAAAGTATGCTAATTAAGGCGACCAAATTCTATGAAGCAAACGGCTATACCCTATCAGACGGCGAGTTCTCGCCCGATATCTTGGCGGTAGCCGTTGGCGTATTCGATACCACTACAAGTCATTATGGCTATTCTCTCAATGCTAGCGTGCCAAGGGCGAATTG
>NZ_JBQQFC010000592.1:0-924 GCF_052258445.1 Psychrobacter sp. T6-1 | reverse complement strand
CAATTCGCCCTTGGCACGCTAGCATTGAGAGAATAGCCATAATGACTTGTAGTGGTATCGAATACGCCAACGGCTACTGCCAAGATATCGGGCGAGAACTCACCGTCTGATAGGGTATAGCCGTTTGCCTCGTAGAATTTCGTCGCCTTAATTAACATACTTTGTGCTTGCTGATAGTGTTCTTTATTTAGCTGATCTTGCAACTTACTATCAATAACACTTTGCCGAGTTGGCGTACTGACTGCATAAAAAGCGCGTCCGATAGCGGTTTTATCAATGGGGACAGCAGAGCCCACTTGTAGATTGACCGACAGGCGCGCGGGGCTACGATGACACGCCAAGTAACGCATCTCGCCTTCAACCTCTGTCGCTAGATTGACTGATACTTCATGGTCAATGGCGAACTGGCGCAGTAAAGGCTCAGCGATTGCTACCATATCATGACGACTCCATGCCGATGCGCTCAGACGTACCGCGCTGCTACCAAGCTGATAATGACCATGCGGCGTGGTACGCAAAAACCCAAGCGCGGTTAAGGTATGAATTAGACGAGTAACCGTGGCCTTAGGTAGTCCGCTCATCTGACACAGTTGCTGATGGCTCAATACTTCATCGTTTTCGAAAGCTGCTAATAGAGCTAATCCGCGACCCAAAGCGGCGACGAATTGTCGGTCTTCATCGACTTTACTTTGCTTAAGTAGATCCGTAGTGCGCGACAACAAGGAGACATTTGCCATTGTACTTTTAGTCATAGTGTTCCCAAACTTAAATTAAGTATTTACAAGTCAAATTATTTCTGCTTTAATAGTTTTACATTATGAAACTTAGTTTCGCACAGTGAAACTTCAACGTCAAGTATAGTATTTAATTTGTTTGACAAGATTGAGCGATTCAACCAAACCGCACGTCAAGGAGCACGACATG
>NZ_JBQQFC010000591.1:0-925 GCF_052258445.1 Psychrobacter sp. T6-1 | reverse complement strand
ATATCCTAAAAGATGCCGGTCTTCCAGAAGGCGTTTATAATAATGTGTATGCCACTAACGATCAAGCGGCAACTATTATTGAAGACAAGCGTGTACAAGGCGTGTCATTGACAGGCTCTGAGCGCGCAGGTGCAGCAGTAGCCAAAATAGCTGGCGGCGCACTTAAAAAGGTCGTGCTAGAGCTTGGTGGTTCTGATGCCTTTATCGTGACCGCAGATGCTGATATCGCTCAAGCGGTGCAAAACGCTATTGTTGGTCGCTTCGGTAATACAGGACAAGCCTGTAACGCGGCTAAACGTCTAATCGTAGTAGAAGACGTCTATGAGCCATTTGTACAAGGCTTTACTGATGCGGTTCGCGGTATTTCAGCCGCTGATCCTATGCAAGAAGATACCTTTATCGGTCCTATGTCCTCACAGAGCGCTGCTGAAAATCTACAAAAGCAGCTTGATAGTGCAATCGAAGGCGGGGCTACGGTACTGGTTGAAGGCGGCATGAGTAATGACAAAGCAGGTGCTTGGTTTGCGCCTGCCGTCCTCGCTGATGTCGACAGCTCTATGAACGTCTATAGCGAAGAGCTATTTGGCCCGGTTGCTGTCGTTTATAAAGCGCGCGATATCGCTCATGCTATCGAGATTGCTAACGACGTACCCTTTGGTTTAGGCGCTTCTATTCAAACGCAAGATGCCGATCTCGCCGCTGATATCGCTGACAAGTTAGAAGTCGGTATGGTCACTATTAACGCTCCGTCTGGATCTGAGGCCAACACACCATTTGGCGGTGTTAAACGCTCAGGATTTGGTCGTGAGCTTGGCACATTAGGTATCACTGAATTCTTAAACTATAAGCTTATTCGTGATAAGTCTTAATCTCTAGCTGCTTCAAAAAACTAATCTTTAAACAAACAAAAGCCTAACGTTATCGT
>NZ_JBQQFC010000590.1:0-926 GCF_052258445.1 Psychrobacter sp. T6-1 | reverse complement strand
AAAAACACGAGTGGGATTTTACGCTTACAGCACAGCTCAATAAAGTGCGTGCTCTTTTGCGCCGACTCGCTAAACAAAATGCCGTTGTTGGCGATGATACCAACGGGCATCCCTTCGATATGGGCAAAACCGCAAATGATAGTCGTAGCAAAACGTGCTTTGAATTCATCAAACGCACTGTCATCGACGATGCGAGCGATGATTTCTCTGACATCAAAAGGTTTACGCTTATCCGTTGGAATAATGCCGTATAGCTCTTTGGCGTCATAACGCGGTGGGCGCGGCGTGATTTGATTAGGAATGACCTTGGCATCGCGGTTTAAGTGACCGACGATATCGCGCGCTATAGATAAAGCATGAGTATCGTTTTGCGCGAGATAGTCGACCACCCCTGATAGACGCGTATGTACGTCACCGCCGCCTAAATCCTCAGCACTGACCTCCTCGCCTGTCGCCGCTTTGACCAGTGGTGGCCCGCCTAAAAAGATCGTGCCTTGATCTTTAACAATGATAGATTCATCACTCATTGCGGGCACATAAGCGCCGCCTGCAGTACAGCTGCCCATGACCACTGCAATCTGCGGAATCCCTGCGGCACTTAGATTGGCCTGATTAAAAAAGATACGCCCAAAGTCATCTTTATCAGGGAAAACTTCGTCTTGATTGGGTAAGTTCGCGCCGCCTGAGTCAACGAGATAGACACAAGGCAGATGGTTTTCTTGCGCAATCTCTTGCGCTCGCAAATGCTTTTTGACCGTCATAGGATAATAAGTACCGCCTTTGACGGTGGCATCATTACAGACGATCATGCACTCAATACCATTGATACGACCAATACCTGCGATCACACCAGCGGCTGGGATATCCTCGCCATACATATCATGCGCCGCCATCGGGGCGACTTCTAAGAACGGCGTACCAACATC
>NZ_JBQQFC010000589.1:0-926 GCF_052258445.1 Psychrobacter sp. T6-1 | reverse complement strand
GCCATTAAAATAAGTGCTTTACGTGGATTGGGAGCCGTGCGGGTCACGTATAATTTTTTCATGATAAAGTCCTTTTATATAGTTTGAGATAATCATTTGTTAGTAAGCTACGTTAATATATTTTACGTCTTGAGTCTAGCACAGCCATTCATCTTTAATATAACAGACAACAAAAAACCCCATAACATGACGTTATGAGGCTCTTAGTGTGCATGCTAAATACGACTTACTTGTTTGGTGCAGGCGTAGTACGCAAGTAAGGCTTAATCTCAGTATGACCTTTAGGGTAATTTGCCGCGATGTCTTCGTTTTTGACACTTGGCGGAATAATAACGTCATCGCCATCTTTCCAGTCTACTGGTGTGGCAATATTGTACTCATCAGACAATTGAATAGCATCAATGACTCGGATGATCTCATCAAAGTTACGACCACAGCTGGCAGGATAGGTCAGAGTCAGGCGGATTTTTTTGTTAGGATCAATAATAAAGACACTACGTACGGTATGCGTGCTGTCAGCATTAGGATGCATCATGTCATACAGCTCAGCCACTTCTTTATTAGGATCAGCGATAATTGGGAAGTTCAAGTCCGTGCCTTGTGTCTCGCCGATATCTTTTGCCCACTGATGATGATCTTCGATACTATCAACAGAGATACAGATTGGCTTGACACCGCGCTTTTGGAACTCGCCATTCAAGGCAGCAGCGCGGCCAAGCTCAGTCGTACATACTGGGGTAAAATCAGCTGGGTGCGAGAAGAACACTACCCAATTATCACCCGCCCAATCATAAAAGTTAATCTGACCATCTGTGGTGTTCGCATCAAAGTTTGGTGCATCATCACCTAAACGTAAATGTGCCATGTAAAGCTCCTTGTTGTGAATTTTAGTTTTAATTGTACAAACGCTTAGCGCTATCTGCGCC
>NZ_JBQQFC010000588.1:0-932 GCF_052258445.1 Psychrobacter sp. T6-1 | reverse complement strand
AGCTCATATTGTTCGGTGCAAGTTGCACAATAAAAGTCCGCTACGGGCTTATTATTGGCAAAATCAGCTAAGGGTTGAGTACCGCAGTTGGGACAATAACCATTGTCTTTTACCCACGCCTCGCTTAAAACACGAATAATTTGCGGTCCAGACGTATAATTCTTGGCAAGGCTTTGATTAAAGTTTAGATTCATAAGAGATTATCGTTAAAATGTTGAGAATATCATTATAAAAGTATGAATAAAATGATGACCAATAGGCTATATATCTGGTCTTAAACGCCAAGTTAATCCACAAGCTAAGCAAATGCCATTGAAAACCAAGCGGTTCGGTGCTAAATTCTAGCAAACATCTGCCTTTTGAGTTGCCATGAGCACGCCAACACCACCAATACCGCCAAATAAAACTGACGACACCGATGATACCTCGCCGAATACGCGCATTGATGACGCAGGCTATGATAACAACACGGCGGATTCTGTGACCGATGCGAGCACCGATGCGTCCCTATATGACGATACGCAGGACAAAGCACCTATCACTGATGTGTCCTTAATCAGTGGCCAAACCAAACCGCGTAAATACAAAAAAGATAATCCCTCATTCTTTATGCAGCGTGGCTATCAGATATTGCTCGTCCTTGGACTTATCGCAGCGTTTTTACTCGTCATGGTATACCAAACCTTGTTTGGGCGACTTGACCAGCCCGCGCAAAAAGTCACAATTGAGCAAGGCGATACCTATTATGGATTGTTGCCGCAGTGGCAGCAGCAGATTCCGCTATTCTCAGCGACGATTGGCAAGCTGTATATCAAATCGCAAGTCGACGCCCCTTTGCATGCAGGGATTTATCAGCTCCCTGAGAACCCAACGATGGCAGAAGTGTTGCACGTACTAGAGCAAGGCGCCAAAGTGGCGATGGTCAAAGTACA
>NZ_JBQQFC010000587.1:0-934 GCF_052258445.1 Psychrobacter sp. T6-1 | reverse complement strand
TGCAAGGAGTCATTGACATTAAACTTGATACCCTTAGCGATGTTGTCTCTGTTGGTTGTGATGTTGCCTTCGTTGGTGCTGACGTTTTGGTTAGTGGTGTACAACTGGCTACCGTTAACCGCATCTTGGCTACTGCTAGTAACCGCTCCGTCTTTGACATTGATGATCTTTTTACCCGCATTGTTTAGACCTGCAGCAGTCAGGGTTACAGGGTTAAGTGGATTAAGACCTGTGACTGAGACACCTAAAGGAGTGACAACAGTATTAAGTATTACGTTACCCCCTGTCTTGACAGTACCAAGCGCTCCTAGGTTTAGATTGTTGTTGAGCTTAATGGCTATCTTGTCATCGATGACTTGGGTAGTGATGTTGTTGTTTGAACCAACAATGTCGACCGCATCACCTAGATTGCGCTGTACTTCATTAGTGTCAGCGGCTCGTAATGCAAAGCCAAGACTGGTAACGCCGCCAACGGCATTGTTTAGATCACCTGCATTAACCGCATTTTTCTCGTTAGTTGCTAGTGTGATGTCACCTGCACTACCTAAACCTGTGATTTGATTGTTGTTCAGGTCAATACCTTCAGTTGAGATGTTGACGCCACCAAAGTCTGCACTGATTAAACCGGTTAGGTTCGGTGCCAATCCAAGCTCGATACCGTCATTGGTAGACAATAGCGTCGTGGTTAGGTTATTGTCTGTGTTTAGCTTAATCTCTTCGCCCAAGTCAAAGGTCTTTTGCAAGGAGTCATTGACATTAAACTTGATACCCTTAGCGATGTTGTCTCTGTTGGTTGTGATGTTGCCTTCGTTGGTACTGACGTTTTGGTTAGTGGTGTACAACTGGCTACCGTTAACGGCGTCGGTTGAGTCACTTTCCAAAGTACCAGCTGCGATGTTGCTCAGCGTGGTTGGGGTACTGGTGCTACCAGTCG
>NZ_JBQQFC010000586.1:0-940 GCF_052258445.1 Psychrobacter sp. T6-1 | reverse complement strand
CAAGCGCTCACCGCTTGGCGTACGCCCTCGGCTAAACGGTGATGACGCGCGTAAACATTCTCAAGCCCTTCCTCAAATAGCATATCGAGGCTGGCGCGCATCCCATAAATCAGATTAAGTGGCGGAGTGTAAGGAAATCCGCCATTGGTATTGGCTTTTAGCATGTCACGAAAGTCAAAATAGGTACGTGGCAGTTTTGCTTGATCCATGGCAGTCAAGGCTTTTGGACTGATAGCTAGTATTGCCATACCCGTTGCGAGCATAAAGCCTTTTTGTGAACCAGCTATAGCGATATCCACGCCCCATTCATCCATCTTAAACGGCACACAAGCGATTGAGCTGACCCCGTCGACGAGCAACAGGGCAGGGTGATCGGCGCTATCGATCGCCGTGCGTACCGCACCAATATCGCTTAGCACGCCAGTTGCGGTCTCATTATGCGTCACCATCAAAGCTTTGATCTCATGATTGGTGTCCGCTGCCAATATATTCTGAAACTCATCAGCAGGTGCGCCGTCGCCCCATTCGCATTCGATCACTTGCACATCGAGACCATGACGCTGACACATATCAATCCAGCGATGCGAGAACATACCGTAGCGGGCAATCAGTACTTTATCACCAGGGGACAAGGTGTTGCTGATAGCCGCTTCCCAGCCGCCTGTGCCGCTTGAGGTGAATAAAAGCACTTCGCCCTCACTGGTACCAAACACTATTTTGGCATCTTGAAGTACTGGTAAAAAGGTGTTTGAAAAGTCAGGGGCACGGTGATCTTGAGTTGGCACGTTCATCGCATGGCGGAGTCTTTCTGGAATATTGGTAGGGCCAGGGATAAAAATAGGGTTTTGTAGAGACATGATTGACGTCCTTGTATATGTGTATAAAGGTGACACAATAGTTGTATAGGCAGGGTTTCATGCGAATGTAATGCAAGAGTCTT
>NZ_JBQQFC010000585.1:0-949 GCF_052258445.1 Psychrobacter sp. T6-1 | reverse complement strand
GCTTTATTGCGCCTTGGCTGGACTCAGGACTGTTGCAGCCTTGGCTTGCACAGGTTGTCAATACAACGCCTGCCAACTGCAAAGAGAGCGTGGCAAAAACTGAGGTCAAAGAGCAGTGGGATACCAACCATGCGCGCTATATCAGCACCCCAAAAATGACCAGTTGGGGCCGAGATCTGGCCGATACATTGCAGCAGAGCACGATTGAATTCAAGACGCGTGTTGCGCCATTAGCACAGTACACTCATGCGCAAACGGATGCTCACTTGCAAACTGACAGCACTTTAACCAGCAAGCAGACTGAGATTTTTGATGAGAGTGGTGAGCGCTTAGGCGTGTTTGATTGGGTGATCTGCACCGCGCCCAACGTGCAAGCTTTTGAGCTGATGGCAGAGAGCGGCTTTAGTGAACTCTCACAAATCATGCAGCCTAAGATGCTGGCTTGTTATACCTTGATGCTTGGTTGGGATGATATAAAGCATCTACCAAAGACAATCAGTGACAAGCCTGCGTGGGACGTGGCCTATGTGCAGGACTCTATATTAGATAGAATATTTATTGAGCATCAAAAGCCTGGCCGTGAGGCGCTGCTACCGAGCATAACGATTCACGCCCGTAATGACTGGTCAGAGCAGCATGTTGATGAGGACATCGACACTATTAAAGCGCAGTTATTAGTCGCAGCGCAGCAAGCACTGAACTGGAATGACGATAGCGCTCCTAGTCAAATTGACTGTCATCGCTGGCGTTATGCGGCAACCGTGACCGACGAGGACAGCGAGCCGTTAGGGATATTAGTAGATAAGCGAAAGCAGTGGATTGTGAGTGGCGACTGGTGCCATGAAGGTAATATCGAAAGTGCTTATTTGATAGCGCAGCAGACAGTTAAAGTCATACTTCAGCATTAGCTTTTACATTTAAATCTATTATATTTAAATAAAGTATCACC
>NZ_JBQQFC010000584.1:0-952 GCF_052258445.1 Psychrobacter sp. T6-1 | reverse complement strand
TTCTCACAGCGATAACCAAAGCGCACGCCATCGAAACGCGATAGGTTAGAGGAGGCCTCGGCAGGGGCAAGCATATAATAAGTGGCAAGAGTGATATCAGGATCGGTGATATTGACCTCTACGATCGTTGCACCTAGCTCTTCGTACTTTTGCAAAGCGGCTTTGACGGTTTGCTCGACTTCTTTATCAAGCCCTTTACCAAAGTACTCTTTTGCCACGCCAATACGCAAATCGGCAAACGGTTTGTCACCTGCTTTGGCCTGAGCCTCATTGAGGTCTTGTACATAGTCTGGGATATCGTGTTTGACTGAGGTGGCATCACGCTCGTCATAGCTGACCATAGGTTGAAGCAAGTATGCGCAGTCCATAGCGCTACGTCCCATGCTACCTGCTTGATCTAAACTTGACGCGTAGGCAATCATCCCAAAGCGTGAGACGCGGCCATAAGTCGGTTTGATACCGGTGAGTCCGCAAAACGAGGCAGGCTGGCGAATAGAGCCACCTGTATCGCTACTGGTGGCGACAGGGACGAAGCCTGCAGCGACGGCAGCGGCGCTACCACCAGAGGAGCCGCCTGGTACGCGCTCTAAATTCCAAGGGTTTTGTACGCTGCCGTAGTATGAGCTGCTATTGTCTGAGCCCATTGCAAACTCATCCATATTGAGCTTACCCAGGCTAATCATGCCAGCCTGATCAATGTTGGAGACGATTGTGGCATCATAAGGCGAGACAAAATTGTGCAGCATTTTTGAGCCGCAAGTGGTGAGCACGCCTTGGGTGCAAAAGATATCTTTGTGTGCCATTGGCATGCCTAGCAGCACTCGCTTATCCCCTTGCGCGCGTAGCTCGTCAGCGGCTTTTGCTTGGGCAAGTGCGGTCTGGGAGGTCGTAGTGATAAAGCTATTGACCTTGTTATCTAGCGCTTGTACACGTTTGATATAGTGCTCAGTTA
>NZ_JBQQFC010000583.1:0-959 GCF_052258445.1 Psychrobacter sp. T6-1 | reverse complement strand
CAGCGTACCCCAGCCAAGAACTGCCGTTTTGGACGAGTGGATTGATAGCGCATTTATGCCTCCTGATCCATATTAGATTCATCATTTTGGGCAAAGCCGCTATGACGTAGTAGCGCCTCTATATTGGCGCTGCGCCCACGAAAATTCTCAAAGTTAGTCTTAGCAGGGAAGCTACCACCAACGGACAAAATAGTCTCGCGGAACGCTTTACCCGTAGCAGGATTGAAGATACCGTCCTCTTCAAACTTGCTAAAGGCGTCCGCTGACAATAGCTCAGCCCACTTATAAGAGTAGTAGCCCGCCGCGTAACCGCCCGCAAAGATGTGACTAAAGCCATTGGCAAAACGATTGTAATCAGGCGTCTGTGTAATAGCGATGTCACCGCGAACCTCGTTGAGCGTCGCTAAGATACCGTCATAATCAAGCGCTGGCGTATGCGCATGTATCAATAAATCAAACAGCGCGAACTCAACCTGACGCAAGGTTTGCATACCGCTCTGGAAGTTTTTGGCCCCAAGTAAAGCATCAAGCTTATCTTTGGGTAAGGGCTCGCCTGTATCGACATGACTACTAATGAGCGCGATACCCTCAGAATCCCACGCCCAGTTCTCCATAAATTGACTAGGCAGCTCGACGGCATCCCACTCAACGCCGTTGACTCCTGCGACATCGCCGACACTAACTTGCGTGAGCAGATGATGCAAGCCATGACCAAACTCATGAAACAAGGTAAGCACTTCGTTGTGCGTGAGTAGGCTTGGCTTTCCGCCGAGCGCTGGCGTGAAGTTACCTACCATAAAGCAGACCGGTAACTGCTCATATCCTTGCTCGTCATGACTATAGCGAGACTGAAAGCCGCTCATCCAAGCGCCGCCACGTTTACCGCTACGAGCAAATAAGTCAAAGTAAAAGCCGCCAACTAAGCGATCATCGTTATCGAACAATTGATAAAAACGCAC
>NZ_JBQQFC010000582.1:0-964 GCF_052258445.1 Psychrobacter sp. T6-1 | reverse complement strand
CAAATATATGCAGGTTCTCGCTCTTTGCGCGAGGGACGAGCGCCGAGTAAACCATTAAAGAAAGACGGCTCATGACCCGCATATTTGCCCACTGTTAAAGCAAGCGATGCTGAGACCATGCTTTTAAATCTTTGTCTTTTGCAATATATCTAAAGTTCGGTGAGTTAAGCTATCGCTAAACCACCCTACAAATCGCTTTCATATTAAAAAGTTATGATTCTTCTAACAGTGCCAAGAACTCATCCTCACCTACTACCTTAACCCCTAACTTCTCAGCCTTTGCCATTTTCGAGCCAGCTTTTTCACCTGCCAACAAAGCCGTAGTTTTGGCGGAGATGCTGCCTGAGACTTTTGCACCTAACGCTTGCAGTTTGGCTTTGGCTTCATCGCGTGCCATGCTGCTAAGCGCACCTGTTATGACCCACGTTTGCCCATCAAGTGGTAGATCGTCGGATGCGACTTGCTCAACGTTATCCCAATGCACGCCCGCTGCGCGTAATTTCTCTATCACTTCAATATTGTGCGAGGCGCGGAAGAACTCGTGGGTCAGCTCAGCGGTGATGGTGCCAACATCAGGGGTGGCAATAAGCGCGTCCATATCAGCGCTCATTAAGCTATCCAAATCGCCAAATTGCTGGGCGAAGTTTTGCGCGGTGCCCTCGCCGACGCCGCGAATACCCAAGGCGTAGATAAATCTAGCTAAGGTAGTTTTTTTGCTAGCCTCAATGGCTCCTATTATGTTTTGTACCGACTTCTCGCCAAGTTTTTCAAAAGTAATCATCTCCTCCATATGCTGGTGCAAGTCATAGATGTCGGCGACGGTTTTGACGAGTCCTTGCTCAAAGAAGCTAATGAGCCAGCGCTCGCCGAGTCCATCGATATCCATAGCGCGGCGCGAGACAAAGTGGATTAAGGCCTCGGTTTGCTGAGCAGGACAAAACAAACCGCCGCTACAACGGGCAAG
>NZ_JBQQFC010000581.1:0-964 GCF_052258445.1 Psychrobacter sp. T6-1 | reverse complement strand
CAAATATATGCAGGTTCTCGCTCTTTGCGCGAGGGACGAGCGCCGAGTAAACCATTAAAGAAAGACGGCTCATGACCTGCATATTTGCCCACTGTTAAAGCAAGCGATGCTGAGGCCATGCTTTTAAATCTTTGTTTTTTGCAATATATCTAAAGTTCGGTGGGTTACGCTATCGCTAACCCACCCTACAAGTCGCTTTCATATTAAAAAGTTATGATTCTTCTAACAGTGCCAAAAACTCATCCTCACCCACAATCTTAACCCCTAACTTCTCAGCCTTTGCCATTTTCGAGCCAGCTTTCTCTCCTGCCAGCAGTGCTGTGGTTTTGGCAGAGATACTTCCTGAGACTTTTGCGCCTAACGCTTGCAGCTTGGCTTTGGCTTCATCGCGTGCCATGCTACCGAGTGCGCCAGTAATGACCCACGTTTGCCCATCAAGTGGTAGATCGTCGGATGCGACTTGCTCAACGTTATCCCAATGCACGCCAGCTGCTCGCAGGCTATCGATGACTTCAATATTGTGCGGGGCACGGAAGAACTCGTGGGTCAGCTCAGCGGTGATGGTGCCAACATCAGGGGTGGCAATAAGCGCGTCCATATCAGCACTCATTAAGCTATCCAAATCGCCAAATTGCTGGGCGAAGTTTTGTGCGGTGCCCTCGCCGACGCCGCGAATGCCCAAGGCGTAGATAAATCTGGCTAAGGTGGTTTTTTTGCTAGCCTCAATGGCGTCAATGATGTTTTGTACCGATTTTTCGCCAAGTTTTTCAAAAGTAATCATTTGCTCTTGATGGTTATGCAACTGATAGATGTCGGCGACGGTTTTGACAAGCCCCTGCTCAAAGAAGCTAATCAGCCAGCGCTCGCCGAGTCCATCGATATCCATGGCGCGGCGCGAGACAAAGTGGATTAAGGCCTCGGTTTGCTGAGCAGGACAAAACAAACCGCCGCTACAACGGGCAAG
>NZ_JBQQFC010000580.1:0-965 GCF_052258445.1 Psychrobacter sp. T6-1 | reverse complement strand
GTGTCTTTGGGAGAATGGCTGGCGGTGACCATGATGCCATGACCGTCATACTGCTCTGTCCAAAAGGCCATCATAGGTGTGGTAACAAGCCCTAAATAGATAACCTGAAGCCCTCGCTGCTGTATACGCTTGGTCAGAGCCTCAGCAATACACTCGCTACCGCAGCGTACATCAAAACCTATGATGACGGTGGTCTCTTTGACTCGAGACTGAGAGGATGATGGAGTAGTCGTGTGCGGTTCGTCAGTGAGATACTTACGAGATTTGCTATCAGAATCACGGCTATAAAGCCGAAAAAAAGCGTCGCCTAATGCTTGTATAAAAACGCTGGTAAAGTATTGCTTATCCCCGCGAATATCATAGGCACGAAACAAGGAGCGCTGCGTAGCAAAGGGGGGTGTCATTACTACGTCTCCTTATTTTAACTAACAACATAATAGGTATAAAAAATCGAAAGTTATTGACGACCTGAATGACCAAAACCGCCTGCGCCGCGCGCGCTGATATCAGTAAAATCTGTTACAACCTCAAACTCAGGACGCGCAATCGGTACGACGATATACTGCGCCATACGATCAGCAGGATTCAGAACGAAATCCTCATCGCTACGATTCCAGACACTAACCATCAACTCACCTTGATAGTCGGCATCGATTAATCCGACTAAGTTACCAAGTACAATACCATGTTTGTGACCCAGACCTGAGCGCGGCAATATCATGCCTGCATAATTGGGATCGGCGATATATACCGCCAGCCCTGTACCAATTAGATGCGTCGTGCCTGCTTTAATCGTCAAAGGCGCGTCTATACAAGCACGCAGATCAATACCTGCTGAGCCGTCGGTGGCGCGCGTCGGTAGCGCAAATGACTCATCATTGATAAGTCTAGGATTTAGAACTTTGACTTGTACCGCTTGCATAACGTACTCGCTGTTTATTTTGTTTATAGAATTAACTCGTTTA
>NZ_JBQQFC010000579.1:0-966 GCF_052258445.1 Psychrobacter sp. T6-1 | reverse complement strand
ATACCGTGCTCAGCGCCTGGGATGTCGGGGAAAATAGGATGACCACCGGTCGCAATCAAAATATGGTCAGCGGTAATGTGCTCGCCATTGACTTCGACCGTATTGGTATCGATGAACTTGGCAAAGCCTTTTATGACCTCAACGCCGTTCTTTGCCAAATTATTATCATAAGAGCGATGGATGTTTTGAATATACTGCTGGCGGCTATTGACCAGTTTTTGAAAGTCAAAACCTTTTAACTCGACATCAAAGCCATAATCTGGCGCATACTTCTCAATGGCTTCAGCCACTTGCGCGCCGTACCACATGACCTTTTTGGGTACGCAGCCCCAGTTGACACAAGTGCCGCCTAATTGTTCTGCTTCGATAATGGCGCATTTTTTGCCATAGCTTGCCGCGCGATTGATCGAAGCAATACCGCCGCTACCGCCACCAATGGCGATATAGTCATAATGTTTTGTCATGGTTGAGATCTCTTTAGTTCGTTTTGAGGCAATTTTAGTCTTATTGTTATGGGTACGATTCTGTATCTTACAAGTTGCCGACCATACACCAAGCGTGCTTGATGATACCATGAAGCGTGGATAACTTTAATGAGGAAAACCTATGCATATCGCTATCTTGACTATGACGTTCTCTTTGCCTGGCTGCAGCTCCTTAAAAGAAAAGCGCCAACGTATGGGCGGCTTGCATGCGCGTTTTGGTAATACACCAAGTATTGCCGTATGCGAGAGCGGTGAGCGCGATCGGCACGATGCCAGCGAGTGGACGTTTGTCATCGTCGGACTGACCAAACGTGAGGTTGAGTCGCAGTGTAGTCAGATAGAGGAGAAGATAGAGCGGACGGTAGATGCAAGGGTGATGGATATTGAGCGGGAATTTATTTAAGTGGGGTAGGTGTATCTCCTACCATGCAAGGCACTCAAAACCCTATCAAGCAAAATCAAGACTGATTTCAACACCTAA
>NZ_JBQQFC010000578.1:0-966 GCF_052258445.1 Psychrobacter sp. T6-1 | reverse complement strand
TTAGGTGTTGAAATCAGTCTTGATTTTGCTTGATAGGGTTTTGAGTGCCTTGCATGGTAGGAGATACACCTACCCCATCTAAATAAACTCTCGCTCAATATCCATCACCCTTGCATCTACCGTTCGCTCTATCTTTTCCTCTATCTGACTACACTGCGACTCAACCTCACGTTTGGATAGCCCGACGATGACAAACGTCCATTCGCTGGCATCGTGCCGATCGCGCTCACCGCTTTCGCAGACGGCGACACTTGGTGTATTGCCAAAGCGCGCATGCAAGCCGCCCATACGTTGGCGCTTTTCTTTTAAAGAGCCGCAGCCAGGCAAAGAGAACATCATAGTCAAGATAGCGATATGCATAGGTTTTTCTCATTAAAGTTATCCACGCTTCATGGTATCATCAAGCACGCTTGGTGTATGGTCGGCAACTTGTAAGATACAGAATCGTACCCATAACAATAAGACTAAAATTGCCTCAAAACGAACTAAAGAGATCTCAACCATGACAAAACATTATGACTATATCGCCATTGGTGGCGGTAGCGGCGGCATTGCGTCAATCAACCGCGCGGCAAGCTATGGTAAAAAATGCGCCATTATCGAAGCGGAACAATTAGGCGGCACTTGTGTCAACTGGGGCTGCGTACCCAAAAAGGTCATGTGGTATGGCGCACAAGTCGCCGAAGCTATTGAGAAGTATGCGCCAGACTATGGCTTTGATGTTGAATTAAAAGGTTTTGATTTTCAAAAGCTAGTCAATAGCCGCCAGCAGTATATTCAAAACATCCATCGCTCTTATGATAATAATTTGGCAAAAAACGGCGTTGAAGTCATAAAGGGTTTTGCTAAATTCGTCGATACCAATACGGTTGAAGTCAATGGCGAACATATTACCGCTGACCATATTTTGATTGCGACCGGTGGTCATCCTATTTTCCCCGACATCCCAGGCGCTGAGCACGGTAT
>NZ_JBQQFC010000577.1:0-967 GCF_052258445.1 Psychrobacter sp. T6-1 | reverse complement strand
ATCATTACTGAGTGCGATCCATCAACCACTTCACGCGAAGCAGTCTTTGCCAAGGTTCAAGCAGAAACAGGTGGCGATTTTGTCCATCCTTACAATGACCCTCGCGTTATCGCTGGCCAAGCGACTTGCTCACGTGAGTTCTTAGAGCAGATGGACGAGCGCGGCGTTAAGCCTGACATGGTTGTCGCTCCTATTGGCGGCGGCGGTATGATATCGGGCACTTGCTTAACGCTATCGAACCTAGCTCCTGATGTCAAAATCTATGCCGCAGAGCCAGTCAATGCTGATGATGCTGCACGCTCGCTACACGCCGGTCACATCATTGCTGATGACGCACCAGATACTATCGCTGACGGCCTAAAAGTGCCGCTTAAAGATTTGACTTGGCATTTTGTCAGTAGTTATGTCACCAATATTTTGACCGCAACCTAAGAAGAAATCGTTGAAGCCATGAAGCTGACTTGGACACATATGAAAATCATCATTGAACCCAGCTGCGCGGTCCCGCTTGCTGTTATTTTAAAAAACAAAAATGTTTTTGCAGGTAAAAAAGTGGGCGTTATCATCACTGGTGGTAACGTCGATCTGGATAAGTTGCCTTGGAATTAATGCCTTGTCATCAAGTACCAAAATAAAGCACTTAGTGTAAAGAGCTAATAGTGAAAAGAGCTGAGTAAAATCATAAATCTGGCGTTAACTAAGCGTAAATAATACCCAAGTTTAAACGCCGTTATATTCTTAATTATCATTAATGCAGTAGCATTAATGATGCAATCAAACAATCAAACAAATGGAGCTTGAACATGATTACTGAAGAATTAGAAGTTGGTTTTAACGTCCCTGCAAAAGTCGGTATGGATGAAGCGGATATCCAGACCCCTTGCTTAATCCTTGATTTAGACGCCCTTGAGCGCAACATCAAAAAAATGGGCGACTACGCCAAAGACCATAATATGCGTCACCGTAG
>NZ_JBQQFC010000576.1:0-968 GCF_052258445.1 Psychrobacter sp. T6-1 | reverse complement strand
GGTAATCTGACCATTAAGATTGAGAACAATACGCAGTCAGGTCAAGGTATCTACAACGAGTCGGTGAGCGATAGCACTCAATCGCTGACCGATGCGCAGATTCATTATGCCAAAGTTGGCAGTTTAATACTTCTCAAAATTCTACCTTATCGCGAAGATAATTACCGCTACTTTGTCTATAACACCCTGACCGAAGCGGTGCTACGCTTGGACGCTATCGGACAGTCTTGTGTGCAATTGCCTGAGGATCACGGCATTATCTTCCCAGGGGGCTATTACCTGCAAACGGGCGAGTATAAGCTGTTTGAGAGCAATAACGGCGATGGCAATACCAGCAGCGGTAATAACAAAAACCTAAAGTTTAAGCGCCGCATTGTCTCCCCAAACGGTGAGGATGTGCTGTTTTTGTTTTATGACAGAGACTTGGGCGTCACTGGGCTATTTGCCTACAACCTTATCAAAAAGCAGTTGGCCAATCCCATTTATTGTAACGGCATGGCACTGGCAGAGAATGGCCGTTTGGTGCTGTTCACGGCTCAAAGTGAGCCGTCACGTATTCACCCCATGCAGATATGGCATACGCCCTATGCGTCAGCCGAGTACATCAGTGAGCTGCCTGAGAGCACCAGCTTCTATGGCAAAATCGGCAATAAAGAACTGGTGCGCGGCATCTCTGATCTGTACAGCATTACCCGCTTGATCGATAATCAAAGCGTCTCACAAAAGCTCTATGAGGAATTAGCGGATAATACCAGCCGCCTATTTGACAACTATTACTGGTTATCTGAGCCTGATCTGACCGAGATTGCAGGTAGCATCCGCGAGGTCACCGAGACCGCTGAGCTAGTCATTGATGAGTTCGCCAAAGTCCAAAGTATCCAAAAGCAAACCCAAAAGGCATTAGCGGACGCCCAAGCCAAGCAAGATGAAATCCTGCGCCAGATAAAGATCACTACCTTTGAGTCTGC
>NZ_JBQQFC010000575.1:0-971 GCF_052258445.1 Psychrobacter sp. T6-1 | reverse complement strand
TGATCGAGCGCGTAGGCGAAACTAAAGCGATAATCGTAGTCAGAGGTATCTAGTGTCTGCTGAAAATGCGCCTCATCGAACCCGCGTACAAACCCCGCCTGCGCCAGCAAGTCACACGCGCGGCTCATCTGCTCATGAGTCAACCCTAGGCTCTCATATAGAGGCGGTAGCATAAGCCAGTCAAACACTTCAGCGGCCTCAAAGCGTGCGCTGTCACTACCTAGCAGACTATAAAACCCGCGTATCGCCTCCCAAAGTTGACGAATCGACTTATCGACCACTCCTGTCACCTTCGCAGGTAGCGTCAAACCGTCTTGCCCTTCGCCGCTTACAAATACTGAACTTATCAGCTCATGATGACGCTCGACATCAGGTAGTAATACAACGATATCAGAGACGTGGCGGGCGCTCCCATCGTCATTTGGCTCATTTAGCCAGCGCCCAATCATGCCGCGCAGTATCTCAAGCTGCCGCTGTAAGCTATGGCAAGAGTGAATACTTAGGCTATTATCATATTGTGATAATGGCCACTGGCGTGCTTGCTCGTAACGCTTGTCTTGTAACCTATCATCACTGAACCAATGACTAGTATTTGAGTTGTTAGAATCTAGGTTATTTTTGCTCAGGCTATTACCTCTCTCACTAATATCGGCTTTAGTCGAATGTCCATCAACCAAGGCGCTATCTTCTAGATCTAGCTGCATCTGCGCGCCAAGTGCAGCACTCAAACGTCCCGCAGTCGTCTGCTGAGTCGCACTCTCATCAAGCATTAAGATATCTTGCTGCAAATTTGCCAGTAAACTAAGCGGGCGCAAGTTACTGACTCCAGAGTCTGCAACCTCAAACCTGTCTTGCCAATCGAGCACAAAACCGTCTTTATTATCATTATTATCTAGTCCCGCCAGCATCGCAAAAGTCTCACGCGACTGCTTACCCAAACGCGATAATAGCGTGTGCCCGTGATCACGCAA
>NZ_JBQQFC010000574.1:0-972 GCF_052258445.1 Psychrobacter sp. T6-1 | reverse complement strand
GGCGTTGAGATCGGTGATGGTATGGCGGTAGCAGGACAGTTTGGGCACACCTCTCGTGATGAACTCACGCCAGATGGCTTTACTGCCAATCATGCAGGCGGCATCTTGGGCGGTATCTCATCCGGTCAAAACATCAGCGTAAGTATCGCGCTCAAGCCGACGTCCAGTATCACAACGCCTGGCAAAAGTATCAATACCCAAGGGGAGGCGGTCGATATGCTAACCAAAGGTCGCCATGATCCGTGCGTTGGCGTGCGAGCGACGCCTATAGCTGAGGCTATGCTGGCCATTGTCTTGCTCGATCACTACCTGCGTAACCGTGGTCAAAACGGTGATGTCAAAGCGCCCGTTGAGTCCATTACTTAAAGCAGTATCTCTAGCTCTCTAGCACCGCCAAAAGCCATTTGCTTTCTCTTACTTCTGAGAAAACGAATGGCTTTTTTATGCGTATACCTTTAATTAATCGTAGACAAGTAACACTCTTAAATGAGCAAAAACTATCTAAGGTTTTGCTAAAGGCAAAGTAATACTCACCTTTACGCCGCTTACTTGCTGCTCGTTTACCTCAGTGATCGCATTATTTAGGCTAACGCTTCCACCATGATGTTCAACGACTTGCTTGACCAAAGTTAAGCCCAGCCCCGTGCCTTTTTTGGGAGCACTGTTAAAAGTATGATTTGTGCTTTCTTCACGGTTATCAGAGTGACTTTGGTTAGCATTTATGGTCATCAAACGCTGATGCGATAGACTAAAGTAGCGATCAAAAGCTTTGGCAAGGGCGTAGTCAGGAATAGCTTTGCCGTCATTAAAGATATCGATAGTCACCACCTCTTTGTTAATCGAAGTATGAATCGTTATGGTGACAATAGACTCAGCAAAATGAATGGCGTTGTCTAATAGATTTTGCAAAGATTGCACCAGCCAAAACCGATCGGCATATACGGTCGTTTGTGCAAGCATATCAGCAGATAA
>NZ_JBQQFC010000573.1:0-972 GCF_052258445.1 Psychrobacter sp. T6-1 | reverse complement strand
TTTTGATATTGAATCGGTGCGCGGGGCGCACCCTACAAGTCTAGTAATTTCAATTTGCTATTTCATATTCACGCGTTGGTGCGCAAGATTCATTTTATCGAACCAAGCGGTAATGAGTTTGCAGTATGGTCTGAGACTGCGAGCTAAATTGTTTAATACGTAATCTACTCCTCAGCCTTCCCATGCACATCAACCTCAGCCTCAGCCTTTTTACCATCAGGCACAATCACAATCGGTAAGGTGAGTCCTTTGGCATAGTCCCCTTCAAACACATAGTCATAGCGATCCGCTTGGATATCAGGTGTGGTATGGATGATAAGCTTCATATCTTTGCCATCGGTCAGCTCATGAGAGGTGTAGTTATTGCTAAGCTGATCAAGCGCCTTAGATAGCGCTTCATTACTCGCCATGCCAACGGTGAGATTATATTGTGCGGTGGCAGTATCGACGTCGAAATAGTCCGCGTAGTCTTTGACGTTCTGGCTATCACTCTCAAACGGATAGTCAAAGTCTGCTCGGTCAATAGGCGTGACATCGCTCGCCATCAGCGACCAGTCCATAGCGCCCGCAGCTGCTGTATTGCCAGTAGCGACAGCTTGGTCATCGGACGTATTTTGCTTGGTGGTACTCGCGACTTGTGCGCTTTGCGCGTCAGTTGTGTTAGCACTATTATCACAGCCTGCGAGCACTGCTAGGCTTGAGGCAAGTATCATTGCCGTGCTGATTAGACGTTTGCTCATGAATTTACCCTTTATTATCGCTGTAGTAGTACCTGTCTAGTAGCAAGCATTTTGACAGCTTTTGGTTGTGTTCACCACTCAATCACCCACAAAAAAACAGCCATAATATATGACTGTTCTTTATCACGTAAGGCTTGCCAATAGTAGGTTTATTGCTATCAATAGGAGACGCGGCCAATAGGCTTATCTACCTACTTTACAGTTGACCTGATACTCTCTACCGTTTGCCCAT
>NZ_JBQQFC010000572.1:0-976 GCF_052258445.1 Psychrobacter sp. T6-1 | reverse complement strand
ATCATTACTGAGTGCGATCCATCAACCACTTCACGCGAAGCAGTCTTTGCCAAGGTTCAAGCAGAAACAGGTGGCGACTTTGTCCATCCTTATAATGACCCTCGCGTTATCGCTGACCAAGCCACGTGCTCGCGTGAGTTTTTAGAGCAGATGGACGAGCGCGGCGTAAAGCCTGACATGGTTGTTGCCCCAATCGGCGGCGGCGGTATGATTTCAGGGACTTGCTTGACGCTATCGAACCTAGCTCCTGATGTCAAAATCTATGCCGCAGAGCCAGTCAATGCTGATGATGCAGCACGCTCGCTACATGCCGGCCACATTATTGCTGATGATGCGCCAGACACTATCGCTGATGGCCTAAAAGTGCCGCTTAAAGATTTAACTTGGCATTTTGTTAGCAACTATGTGACTGATATTTTGACAGCGACCGAAGAAGAAATCGTTGAAGCGATGAAGCTGACTTGGACGCATATGAAAATTATTATTGAGCCGAGCTGTGCGGTTCCGCTTGCCGTTATCTTAAAAAACAAAGACGTTTTTGCCGGCAAAAAAGTAGGCGTTATCATCACCGGTGGTAACGTTGACCTTGATAAATTGCCTTGGAATTAAATACTTGTTATTAACTGTCAGCAATTAAGTACTCAGTATGCAATGCTAACAGTGCTAAGTAAAAAACCACCAATCGCGCGTTAACTAAGCGTAAGTAGTACGCAAGTTTAAACGCATTTTTATACCTTTAAGTACAATTAACTAAGTATCTTTAATAACTTAGTACCGTTAATTAATTACAATCAATCAAATGGAGCTTGAACATGATTACTGAAGAATTAGAAGTTGGTTTTAACGTCCCTGCTGAAGTTGGTATGGATGAAGCGGATATCCAGACCCCTTGCTTAATTCTTGATTTAGACGCCCTTGAGCGCAACATCAAAAAAATGGGCGACTACGCCAAAGACCATAATATGCGTCACCGTAG
>NZ_JBQQFC010000571.1:0-976 GCF_052258445.1 Psychrobacter sp. T6-1 | reverse complement strand
TTGGGCGACATTGAAGAAAAAAAGCAGCTGATGCTGCATAATTGCACCCGCCAAGCGCAAATGCTGTTTTATGGGGCCTACAACTGGAAGTCCTCTGAGGAGACGCTTTTGGATGATTGAGTACGCTAACCTCTAGATATAGTAAATACTAAATAAATCAGATACATTGAATTTTAACGCGTAACTGATATCAATTTTCCTTGCGTGCTGTGCCTACGCTGCTCGATGCTGCGCAAAATTAATATTAGTTACGCTGTATCGTTTTTACAATGGACTGACGATAACTCGGTAATCAAGGCAAATGTCTAAAAACTGGGTCTAAACGCATAAAGGCGACGATTAATCACTTTGACAGTTTTGTCAGCGCTAGATTCGCTGCTACTAGCCGCAGCGTTATTTGCACTGCCATTGACATCATTTGCACCGCTATTTACATTGTTACCACTCGTATTTTGATTATTTGAATTGCTACTAACTGCACCGCTTTCATTGTTTGTCGTATTACCCTCATCAAGCACATTTTTGATCAAAATGAGCGCAAATCGCTGTTTACCATCGCTATCATTGGCTGTGACAAGGCCGCTAAAAGCTCGACTATCAACGGCTAAAAGCGGTGTTAACGCTTGGCGCTGCTCATCAGTCACACTCATAAGCGCTGGCAGTTGCCACAACTCATCAATAGACCCCATTACCTGCTGAGTACGCAAATCTGTTAATGTTTGCATCTGCTCAGTGGTTGCACCCTCTACCAAAGACGCTAATAGTACAGGGCTTGCGGTATTGACATTGATAGGCAAGTCATAAGGCACCGCTGTAATGTACGGGCGTAGTGCGGCTAAAGCCTTATCATCTACACCTGAAACGTCTAGTAGCTGATCGACACTGATAAAGGGCTGATTAGGCGAGCCTGAATCATATACCGCTCCTTCGTCACCGCCATCTTTATATACCTCACTATCTGTATCTTGCCAATCTA
>NZ_JBQQFC010000570.1:0-986 GCF_052258445.1 Psychrobacter sp. T6-1 | reverse complement strand
GGCGAAGTACTAGCAGCCTCAGCGCCGTAACGATCTAAGAAATACTCGCCTGCATAGGCCATGCGATCTTGTATCGATATGCCGCCGCCTAGACGTTTGATTTCTTTAAGCGTTTCATCATTGACAGTTTCGGCATGATCAATTGCCCAGCGCATCTCATTGCGAATTTTGCCATTGTTCTCGCGGTCAATCTCATCAACCAAATCGACGATAAGGGCGGTGTTCTCGCCATAGGTCGAATGCTGTCTAAATGACCAGCCCTCGTTGACATGCATCTGAATAATCTCTTTGGTTTGCTTGCGCCAGCCTTCGTTATTTTTGATCAAAGGCTTAGGAGATAAAAAATTCTCAAAGTCGCCTGCCGCCCATGTCATGTACTCACCGCCACCCTTTAGCTCGTAGCCGTGTTCAAGATCGCTATCTTCATTGACATCTGCGGTATTGTTCGCCATCCATTTCTCAAAAGCGGCGCGCTCCTCGCCTGCCTTTTGCGGGAATAGATAGTAGGAGACACGTAAAGATGACTCTCCTGCTTCTGCGAGTGTCTTTGCCGCTTCGTAATCTTCAGGATAAGTATGACCGCCACCACCTGCATCAATAGCACTGGTCAGACCAAAACGATTAAGCTCACGGTTAAAGTGCTTGGTTGAGTTGATCTTTTCTTGATTAGATAAAGGCGGCAGTTTACCGATGACTTGGTACAAGATCATGGCGTTAGGCTCTGCTAGCAATACGCCAGTCAGCTTGCCGTTTTTATCTTTTTCATAGCGGCTTTGATTGTTAGGCGGTTTGGTATTTTCATCGATACCCAAGGCGTCAAGGCCCGCTTGATTGAGCCAGCCACGACTGTAGAGATACAATACGAAAGTTGGCGTGTCACCTGTCGCCTCATTGATCTCCTCAATGGTCGGCATACGCTTTTCTTCAAACTGATAAGGGGACCAGCCGCCAATAACCCGTACCCACTGTCCTTCAGGCGTCCGATC
>NZ_JBQQFC010000569.1:0-987 GCF_052258445.1 Psychrobacter sp. T6-1 | reverse complement strand
AACTCACGATGCGCTACTAACCGGGCCTCATCGTCACCGTCTAGAATTGCGCTCATACGTGTCAATTCATCAGCGCTATACTCGCCGCACTTATCTATTAAAGCGCCGACTGAGCCAAAGCTTTTGGATTCCTTGGCGCGCGTTTTGGTCAAATGCAAACGCTGCACATGATAGATAAATTGTGGAATCTCAAGGCTTGCGGGCAGAGGCAGATGATCGGGTGGCAGGTAAGCGGCGGGATAAAACGCCATGGCACGCTCGATAAGGGGTTGCCAACGCTGCTGATAAGCTTGAACTTCTGCTAGGTTGCCTTCAAATATCGGCATGTCACGCACTTGGCGCAAAATGTAAGGCGGGAACTGCTCATTACGAAAGCTTGAGATGTCCTCTTGCAGTGTGGATAGCAGAGCCTTAGACTGTTTTTTGCCGTCCTTTGAGACAGGGTCGTCAATGTAGTCGGGAGCGACAAAGGGCGCTGAGCGTCTAGACATGGTCTTAATGGTCCGTTTGGAATGAGATATAAAGCTCTAAAAGTGGTCTGATAAATATTTATCTAATAAATAATGCTAGCACAGACGCCTAATGCTGCGTGGATTTTATCCAAATTAATCAAAGGATATAGCATCAATGATTATGCCCGGCATGACTGACATCAACAGGGCGCTCTGAGATATCGCACACTAGGGCATCAGTATGAGTGCTTGTTTGCGGATGCGATGAGCTCTCCACTTGAACGGTCACGTGATGAATACCTAAATCTAATAGCCTTTGCTCAAGCGCTACAATGAGTAGATTAGACTCTGAGATGCTCATATCACCGTCGACAACCACGTGACAAGATAGCGCATTGAGACCACTGGTAATGCTCCAAACATGCAGATCATGTACCTTTTGTACTTGCGGATGAGCTACTAGCTGCTGCTCAACATTGACCAGTGATATGTTACTAGGTGTACCCTCCATCAAGATATGCACAGAGTCGCGCAC
>NZ_JBQQFC010000568.1:0-987 GCF_052258445.1 Psychrobacter sp. T6-1 | reverse complement strand
AACTCACGATGCGCTACTAACCGGGCCTCATCGTCACCGTCTAGAATTGCGCTCATACGTGTCAATTCATCAGCGCTGTACTCGCCGCACTTGTCAGTTAATGCACCTACTGAGCCAAAGCTTTTGGATTCCTTGGCGCGCGTTTTAGTCAAATGCAAGCGCTGGACATGATAGATAAATTGTGGAATCTCAAGACTTGCGGGCAATGGCAGGTGATCGGGTGGCAGGTAAGCGGCGGGATAAAACGCCATAGCACGCTCGATAAGGGGTTGCCAACGCTGCTGATAAGCTTGCACTTCAGCCAAATTGCCTTCATATATCGGCATGTCACGAACCTGACGCAAGATATCAGGCGGGAACTGCTCATCACGAAAGCTTGAGATGTCCTCTTGCAGTGTGGATAGCAGAGCCTTAGACTGTTTTTTGCCGTCCTTTGAGACAGGGTCGTCAATGTAGTCGGGAGCGACAAAGGGCGCTGAGCGTCTAGACATGGTCTTAATGGTCCGTTTGGAATAAGATATAAAGCTCTAAAAGTGGTCTGATAAATATGTATCTAATAAATAATGCTAGCACAGACGCCTAATGCTGCGTAGATTTTATGCAAATTAATCAAAGAATATAGCATCAGTGATTATGCCCGGCATGACTGACATCAACAGGGCGCTCTGAGATATCGCATACTAGGGCATCAGTATGAGTTTGTGTTTGCAGATGCGATGAGCTCTCCACTTGAATGGTCACGTGATGAATGCCCAAATCTAATAGCCTTTGCTCAAGCGCAACAATAAGTAGATTAGACTCTGAGATGCTCATATCACCGTCGACAACCACGTGACAAGATAGCGCATTAAGACCACTGGTAATGCTCCAAACATGCAGATCATGTACCTTTTGTACTTGCGGATGCGCCACTAGCTGCTGCTCAACATTGACCAGTGATATGTTACTAGGTGTACCCTCCATCAAGATATGCACAGAGTCGCGCAC
>NZ_JBQQFC010000567.1:0-989 GCF_052258445.1 Psychrobacter sp. T6-1 | reverse complement strand
TGGTGCGCGGGGCGCACCCTACACTAACTAACCCGATTGAAATTAAGCTGAATAGGATGAAGAACAATGAGTGAGCTAAGGTGTACAATCTAAAATACAAATCAGTTTTGGTCACACTATTTATCTTTGGAAAATAGCCTAGAAGAGATTAGTGAATATATTTCTATCCATAAGAAAAACGATGAAAGCTACTCTTTTAAAAACATGCAATTATATTTTGCAATTTGTACTGATATAGATAGTATTCTTAAACATATAAGAGCTAATTTAGATCTACAGTTAATTAAACAACCTAATATGGGTCATCATAGGGAAATGCTGTCGAAATACTTTCCAATAATTAGTAGCTCTGAGGTATTTCTTAATATCAGTAATGAAAAACGTGTTTTTCAACCTTTTAAACCGTTATCTAGAGAAGGTGAAGCTTTTGAGTGATGGAGTGCATATAATGACATCAAACATCAACGTCCAGAAAATTTTTATAAAGCCAATATTAAAAATTTATTGAACGCTCTCGCTGCTTTGCACATATTAAATTTAATTTACGCCATAAGTTTAAAAAAAGAATACTTATGCAACTACGAAGATACTCTCATTCAAGCAAGTGCCTTACGAAGTTATCCACTTTTACAGTTTAAAAATAGTGGAGTAATGAGTTATATTGGCGGTCATTACTATTATGCTTGTCGATTAAACAGTGAAAATATATATAGGATGTAGCCTCTGCATTTCCTCATTATAACAACGAATAAATAGCTTTTGTAGGGTGCGCCCCGCGCACCAACGCATAAATCCAGATAGATAAATTAAAAACACTTATCTATAAAATTATTCCACGTTGAATTATTTATAAAATAATATGCTTAAATTCATAAATCCGTTTCTTAAATGGTGCGCTGGGCGCACCCTACTCAAATATATGCAGGTTCTCGCTCTTTGCGCGAGGGACGAGCGCCGAGTAAACCATTAAAGAAAGACGGCTCATGACC
>NZ_JBQQFC010000566.1:0-998 GCF_052258445.1 Psychrobacter sp. T6-1 | reverse complement strand
GATAATATCGACCCATTAACGGCGTCAAAAACAGACATCGCTGACAACAGCAAGTACGATATCAAAATCGTTGAGTTAGAGGCCGCGCAATTACCACGTGCCCGTGATGAAGTCGACTTTGCCGTTATCAATGGCAACTACGCCACTGATGCGGGTATTGAATTGACGAGTGCTTTGTTCCAAGAGCCAAGCTTTAACTATGTCAATTGGTCAGCGATTAAAACGGCTGATGCTGATAAAAAATGGGTTAAAGATGTGACCAATGCCTATAACTCAGATGAGTTTAAAATGTATGCCAACAAGACATTCCCAGGATACAAATACCCCAAAATCTGGAGCCCTGAAACAGCAACCGTGACTGCCTCTGCTGGTACAGCGACTGCTACAGGTGAAGTGGCGGTTCAGTAGCTTGCTCTAGAATGTAAGTGTTTAAAAATTTTAAAATAAAAATGCCCATGACTTAAAGTCATGGGCATTTTTTATTGCTCAAATTCAGTCCGTGTAAGGTGTGGTTAGCGCAGCGTAACCCACCGCTTATCTATGCTTATATAATTGGTGGGTTACGTTATAGCAAAGTTCTTTGTCAGAACTTAATACCACTAACCACACCCTACTAGACTATCATTATTAGAGAATAACTATATCGTATCTCTAAACAAGTCCAGCTCAATATCATAACTAGGCTCAGGCTTTTTAAACAGGTACTGACCATTACGAACTGAGGCCAGTACATCCGCGCGTTGGCGCACCGCTTCAAATGGACTTGTCGCATCCAATACTAGGAAGTTTGCTGCTCTGCCAACTTCTATACCGTACTGATCTTCGATATTTAGGGTTTTAGCACCATTAAAGGTAATGAAGTCAAGACAGACGTCAAGCTGCGGTAATGACATGGTTTGTGCCAAATGAATACCATTATCTAAGATATTCATCATGTTACCGTTGCCCGCTGGATACCAAGGATCATTGATAGAATCTTGACCAAAAGAGATGTTGAT
>NZ_JBQQFC010000565.1:0-1001 GCF_052258445.1 Psychrobacter sp. T6-1 | reverse complement strand
GGTAATCTGATTGATCGCCTGCTCCATGGTCACGTTATCGACTTCATCCACGTGCATAACGCCGATGTCTGGCATTATCCGATATTTAATATTGCTGATATCGGCATTAGTGTTGGCGTGGCGATCATTGTCATCGATATGCTGTTTTTTGAAGGTAAGCGTACTGATCCTAAAAAGGCTAAAAATTAGCATCGTTTCATTAAAAATAAACCCCGTCATAATTCACTATGGCGGGGTTTATTTTTAGTATTAAACTAACCTGACATGTAATATTGAACAAAGAACTTGGTGGGTTACGTTTTGGTTCATCTACCCTACGCAATATTCTTATATAACCTCATGATCCGTTGAAGAAAAAACCGGAGACAAAAATGAAACTTATTAACTATACTGATCTATTGAGCAGACCGTAATAAATGAGTTGAAAATAGAGTAAAAGGTCATGATAGATGGATTTTTTTATTTTTCTTTTTTTCGTAGCAATCGTTGATTCGATAGGATTAATCCCTTCAATATTACTAGTAGCATTGAGTCCTATTTATTTAATAGTATACTTTTGGATGTACAAAAAAATGATTACCTTGTCTTCTGTAGTTGGATCTTTTTTTATAATTGCAGCTACCTGTCTATCTCTTGCTATGATTGTACTATTTTTTATAGTTGAAAATTCGACAAGAATGTGGGGTTAGGGTTATAGGCTAGGCAAAACCCTTATACCCGAAGGGATAGTTAGCGGTAAGTTCATTGTATGCACAGAATATAAAAAAGGCTGCCATTGGTAAAAAGTACAAAACCCTAAAATTCATAAAAACCCCTCCAATCCCCCACCCGCCATCACAAATAACAAGCCCGCCAAGTTAATGACTACCGTCAAATAATACGCCATACGAAACTCTGGCTTTTGGGACTTGTGGCGCAGATAAATCTGGGCAACCAGCGCTCCAACCCAGCCGCCAAGCGCGCTTAAAATATGTAAAGTCATCTCAGGGGTGCGCCACTCA
>NZ_JBQQFC010000564.1:0-1002 GCF_052258445.1 Psychrobacter sp. T6-1 | reverse complement strand
TATAGTGCGGTCAAAAAGTCGTAAGCGGCGCGCGTCGATTCAATGACATCGCGGCGCCCGTCATAGGTGCTGCTTTGATTAAGACCGTAGATACGACCTGTACTTGGAATAAACTGCCACATGCCAGCGGCGGCGGCGCTACTGGTCGCGCCTGGATCATAGGAGCTCTCAATGATAGGCAATAGGGCAAGCTCGGTTGGAATATTGCGGCGCTCAGCTTCTCGTACAGTATGATACAGGTAGCGGCTTGAGCGCGCAGTCAAACGATTAAGATAGTCTTGGCGACTGGTGAACCAGCCCTTTTGCGCCTCAATACGCTGATTGTAGATCGGCTGACCCATATTCATGCGGTAGCCTGCGCGCAGACGATTCCACAAATCACCATATTGCTGAATCACCAGTTTATTGCCCTCAACCATCGTCATATCAGTGGCTTCTAACAAGTCCGCTAGTTCATCTAAACTCTCAGCATCTAAATATGCAGTCGAATAATCAGTGCTACTTGGCGCTGTATTCACCGTAGGCTGCGTAGCGGGTTGTTTATTGATAACAGGTTTCGTAGTTGCTCCCGTATTTTTTACCGTTGATGTGTTACTACAGGCGCTAATAAGCAGAGTCGATACCGCAAGCGCCAAAGGTAGAGCGATAAATGAGCGAGATTTTGAGGACACAGTAGACATGATGAGGGGTGCTTCCTAACGATATGAGAAAAATAAAGGAGAATGACAGTATAGTATGCAATATAGACTAAAAACCAGTAGCAGAGTAAAGATAGTGCTTAGATTTTCAATACCACTTAAATATTGAGTAGTGCCTTGTAGCCAGTACCCAAATATAAAATAGGTTTGACGAAGTCATAACTTTATATCATGTTCAACGAGAATAGCGCAAATTTGACTGATAGCTAATATTTTATAAAAAAACCACTGACTTGAGTCAATGGCGTATTTGAGCACTTGATAACATGTGCTACATAAACATTCATTTAGGATTTAACTACAC
>NZ_JBQQFC010000563.1:0-1003 GCF_052258445.1 Psychrobacter sp. T6-1 | reverse complement strand
GCCACAGTCAAATTATCGATAATTGTCAGATGCGGAAACAACTCAAAATGTTGAAACACCATGCCAACGCGGCTACGCAGTTTGGGCAAATTGGTTTTGCTATCACCTACTGAGATGTCATTGACCATGATCTGCCCCTTTTGAAAAGGCTCAAGACCGTTAACTGTCTTGATCAAAGTGGATTTACCGCTACCTGACGGGCCACAAACGACGACAACATCGCCTCGGTGTACGTGCGCAGTACAATCGGTCAATACTTGAAAGTCGCCATACCATTTGCTGACGCTGTCAATTTCAACGACCATCTCATCGGTAGCATGGCCGTTATTTGTGACCAGTCCACCAAAGTCATTTATATATGTGTCAGCTTTGCTCATCGCAGGCTCCTAGCCATTTTTCTATATGTAATTGCGGTATAAAATACTCTTTATACCCTGTTCTAAAACCTCAAACGTTTTTGTACTTGCTGTACGCCGATAGAGGCGCTCAAACTAATGATAAAGTACACGGCACCTGCACCTAAAATATATGGCGTTAACAAGCCCATCAACTCCCCGCGCACGTAGGCGGCGCGGAAAAAGTCCGTCAAGCCAATAGCAAATACCAGCGTCGTATCTTGAAACAAGATAATACACTGTTGAAGTATTAGCGGCAGCATCTTACGAAACGCTTGCGGCAAGATGACCAAACGCATCGTCTGTCCATAGGTCATACCCAGCGCTTTGGCCGCATTGACCTGTCCGCTTCCGATCGATTGAATACCCGCTCTGACAACCTCCGAGAAATACGCCGCCTCAAACATCATAAAGGCAACCACACAGGAGGCAAAAGCAGCATCGAGTTGTAAGTATTTGCCCGCAACCCAAAAGTAGATCATAGGTACGGCAAAGTAAAACCAAAGTAGTACCAATAACAGTGGCACTGATCGAAAATAGTTGACGTATAGTTTGGCAGGGACTTCTAGTGCTTTGATGCCAGATAAACGCATCAAAGCGAGCACAGT
>NZ_JBQQFC010000562.1:0-1006 GCF_052258445.1 Psychrobacter sp. T6-1 | reverse complement strand
TTGGGCGCAGCGGCTGCCATTACCTTTTTGCCGACAGCGGTAGAGCCAGTATATAGCAGATGATCAAAGGGCAGCTTACTAAATTCTTCGGCAATCTCAACTTCGCCTAACACTACAGAGACCATATCAGGAGAAAAATAATGCGCGACGAGTTTTGCAAACGTTTCAGCAAACTTAGGCGCCGCTTCACTCATCTTAATCATGATGCGATTGCCTGCTGTGAGCGCATCAATCATCGGTCCTATCGCCAAAAACAGTGGATAGTTCCATGGCACCATGATACCGACCAGTCCTAAAGGCTGCGGCTGAATCTCATTATGCGCGGGACGATACAAAGCGGATATCGGCATGCGCTGCGGTTTCATCCACTTTTTGCCGTACTTTTTGGCATGAGTGATACCCGTAAAGCTTGGAAACAGCTCAGCGAACTGCGTCTCAGACTGGCTACGATAGCCAAAATCTTCGCTAATAGCTTCGGCAATCTGTTCTTGGTTATCACTAAGCAATAGCTCGAGGTTGTCGAGCTGCGTCTCACGCTCGTACCAGTCATTAATCGGCTGGCTACGACTGAGCGCTTGCATACGCGTAAACTGCGCTTGCATCTCCTCAACGGTATTAATAATGCTCATGGTACGATCTGTATGCATCTGTGTATTATCTTGAGTGATTACATCATTATCTGTCATTTGTCTTCCTTGTCATGTCTAGAGTAAGCCAGTGTGAGCCACTGTCAGTTGCCACTTAATGTAGCGCAAGCCTATCACAATGAAAAGTGTATTTAGCGTACTGGTAGGTTTGTATAGTAAAATTAAGCACAGCTGCTACACTTGTCTATGACTACCATTGTTTTCTCATATTGCCATCATTGCGCTTAGTCCTCTTTATTAGGGCAAGAAGCGCAATTTAAAGCATGAGCCCTATATTCTAATACTGTGACGACTATGCAAAATTATACGCACCCAACCAGTGATACCCTGATTATTAGATCATTGTCTAAAGCTGACTA
>NZ_JBQQFC010000561.1:0-1014 GCF_052258445.1 Psychrobacter sp. T6-1 | reverse complement strand
GCCACAGTCAAATTATCGATAATTGTCAGATGCGGAAACAACTCAAAATGTTGAAACACCATGCCAACGCGGCTACGTAGCTTTGGCAAGTTAGTCTTAGATGCGCCAACCGAGATGCCGTTGACCATAATTTGCCCTTTTTGAAAAGGTTCAAGGCCATTAACCGTTTTGATTAGAGTTGATTTACCGCTACCTGACGGGCCACAAACGACGACGACATCACCTCTATGCACGTGCGCGGTACAATCAGTCAATACCTGAAAATCGCCATACCATTTGCTGACGTTATCAATCTCAATGACCATCTCATCGGTTGCGTGACCATTATTTGTGACCAGTCCACCGAAGTCATTTATGTATGTGTCAGCTTTGCTCATCGCAGGCTCCTAGCCATATTGTCTTTAAAAATTGCGATATATCAGACTAAAATTAATATATCGCCTAATAGCTCTAAAATCTTAAGCGCTTTTGTACTTGTTGCACGCCGATAGAAGCACTCAAACTAATGATAAAGTACACCGCTCCTGCGCCCAAAATATAAGGCGTTAATAAGCCCATCAGCTCCCCGCGCACGTAGGCGGCGCGGAAAAAGTCCGTCAAGCCAATAGCAAATACCAGCGTCGTATCTTGGAACAAGATAATACACTGCTGAAGTATCAGCGGCAGCATCTTGCGAAACGCTTGCGGCAAGATGACTAAGCGCATGGTTTGTCCGTATGTCATACCTAGTGCTTTGGCAGCATTGACCTGCCCGCTCCCGATAGATTGAATACCAGCCCTGACAACCTCCGAGAAATACGCCGCCTCAAACATCATAAAGGCAACCACACAGGAGGCAAAAGCTGCATCGAGTTGCAAGTATTTACCCGCAACCCAAAAGTAGATCATAGGTACGGCAAAGTAAAACCAAAGTAGTACCAATAACAGTGGCACTGAACGAAAATAGTTGACGTATAGTTTGGCAGGGACTTCTAGTGCTTTGATGCCAGATAAACGCATCAAAGCGAGCACAGT
>NZ_JBQQFC010000560.1:0-1016 GCF_052258445.1 Psychrobacter sp. T6-1 | reverse complement strand
ATGAATGATGAGTCAACGATACTGAGCCTAGCAGCAGAGATAGAGCGTGCTGGCTGGTTTACTAAGCCAGCGTTTGAGAAGTAGATTTATTTGGTATTAGTTATCGCAAACACGCTTTAATCAAAACGATAAATATCCATACCTAAGCTATGATGCGCCATGCTTTGATGAACCACAGAGACACGTTGTCCTGCACCTAAAGCAAAAAATAGCGGTAATAAATGCTCGTCGCTTGGGTGAATATTGCGGTAGTCAGGATATTGCTGCCAATCTAGCGCCGTTGGTATATCAGTTTTAAGCTTTTTAAGCAGCCATAGCTTAAAGTCTTTGGCGGTCTCATCAATACTATCAGCTTGCCATTTCATAGCTTGTAGATTATGGGTGATGTTGCCTGAACCGATCACAAGGATTTGCTGATGACGTAGGTTTGCTAGCTGCGCGCCTAATTGATAACAGGCTACGCTATCATAATGACGCGGCAAAGAGATCTGCACGATGGGCACATCAGCATCTGGGTATAAATGATGAAGCGGTACCCAAACACCGTGATCCCAAACTCGCACGGGATTGACGCGGCATGTGATACCACGCGCGCTTAGTTGCTGCGCAAGCGACTCTGCAAGCGATGGTTGACCTAATGCTGGATAATTTAGCTCATATAGCGCGTCATCAAACCCTGAAAAGTCATGCCAAGTCTTAGGTTTTGGGTTGCTACTAATCTCAAGCTTACTCGATTGCCAATGTGCGGACATGATGATAATCGCCCGCGGCTTGGGCAGGTTGTGGCCCATGCGAGCTAGTGCATTGGTCGTCGCTGATTGCTCGGTTGCGAGCGTTGGCGCGCCATGCGAGATAAACAAAGCTGGCAAAGTTGCGCCGTTGCTTAAGCGCGCAGACGAATCTGCCCATGTAACCGATCCTGTAATGGGAGCGATATCCGTGCGCGCTTGGCGGTCTGCGTGCGCTTGATAGTTAGGAGGTGTCGCAAATCTTGATTGAGTCATCTTGCATTTATT
>NZ_JBQQFC010000559.1:0-1016 GCF_052258445.1 Psychrobacter sp. T6-1 | reverse complement strand
CATCACCGATACGCTGTTCTAGATTTGCTAGACGCTGCAAGATATCATCCGCTTCCCTATATAACTCCTCGCCGGCATCCGTTAGTGAAAACTGCTTCCCTTGGCGGATGAGCAAGTCGACATCTAACTGACTTTCAAGCTTACGTATGTGTTGACTCACGCCTGACTGGGTCATATGTAGGCGCTCGGCAGTGCGGGTAAAATGTCCCACTTCAACAAGGGTAAAGAATGTGCGTAGCCACGTGATATTCATCATTACGATATATACTTATCTTTATAATAAATGATAATTTTACGTAATGGATATAGCTTTGTAAACTACTCCCATATTACAACAGGAGTATGAATGATGAATAACGTCTATCCAAGAAGCTTTTCGCACATTGGCCTTTCCGTCCCTGACCTAGAAGCAGCGGTAAAATTCTATACCGAGGTAATGGGTTGGTACACCATCATGGAGCCGACCGAAATCGTTGAAGATGACAGCCCTATTGGTGAGATGTGTACGGAAGTCTTTGGCTCAGGCTGGGGCAGTTTTCGTATCGCTCATCTCTCAACTGGTGACCGTATCGGTGTTGAAATATTTCAATTTAAAAATCAAGAAAACCCTGAAAACAACTTTGAATACTGGAAGACAGGTATTTTTCACTTCTGTGTTCAAGATCCAAACGTGGAAGAGCTCGCTGAACGCATTGTCGCTGCTGGCGGCAAAAAGCGTATGGAAAAACCGCGTTATTACTACCCCGGCGAAAAACCTTACCGTATGATTTATATGGAAGACCCGTTTGGCAATATCGTTGAAATATACAGCCACAGCTATGAGCTTATTTATAGCGAAGGCGCGTATTAAACGGTTATCTCTCGGCGATTAAGCGGTCAATATATAGTCTGACCTGTCATTATCTCTACACAAATAAAAAGGACACAATATTACTATCGTGTCCTTTTTATTTAGTATAACTAGGGCGTATTTGATAATTCACAAATACGCACTGACAGAGACTATTTTTTAGTCG
>NZ_JBQQFC010000558.1:0-1024 GCF_052258445.1 Psychrobacter sp. T6-1 | reverse complement strand
TTGAGTTTCACAAAAGTCACTATCATCCGTCAAACAGCGTGATTATGAGCTTTGGTAATATTCCAGTGCGTGAGACGCAAGCGAAAATACACCAAGACGCGTTGGCTGAATTTGAGACCGGTCAAAAGCATGTGTCGCGCCCAGAAGTGCGCTTGCCGGCGCCGATTAGTGCAACCGACACGTATACTGCTGACGAGGCAGGGCCCAATCAGACTCATCATGTGGTGGCTTGGTTGCTACCGTCGATTACTGATCCCAAGCAGCGCCTTGCACTGCGCCTATTAGAGGGCGTATTGATTGAGCATGCTGGCTCGCCGCTACGCGCCTATTTGGACAGTCATGCGCTAGGCCGCGCGCCAAGTCCGCTATTGGGACTCGATGATAGTCATTATGAGATGGTTTTTTATACCGGTCTTCGTGGCTCTGAGCCTGAGCACGCAGAGGCGGTCGAGCAGGGGATTATCGACTTATTAACCGATGTCGCAAGCCGACCTGTCGATGATGAAACGATTGAAACTATCTTGCATCAGATTGAGATCGATCAGCGTCATATTGGCGGCGATAGCATGCCTTATGGTCTAAATTTATTGTTAGAAGGCTTTAGCACCGCCATTCATGACGGCAACCCTATCGATGTATGGGAAGTCGATGAGCACCTATTATGGCTGCGCGAGCAAGTCAAGGATAAGCAGTGGTTGCCAAACTTAATCAAGACCCATCTGCTGGATAACCCGCACCGCGTCCGTGTCACTATGGCGCCTGATAGCGAGAAGTCGGCGCGCCTGATCGCAGCGGAGCAAGTACGCCTTGATACGATAGCGATGGATTTGAGTGCTGATGATAAGGATATTTTAAAAAAACAAGCACTGGATTTAGCCGCGCGTCAGGCTGCCCCTGATGATGTGAGCTTACTTCCCAAGGTCGGCTTAGAAGATGTACCAACCGATATCAGCTTTAAAGAAGGCACACAAAAACAGGTCACGCTAAGCGGACAACAGAGCACGCTGTTTGAATACGAAGCGGG
>NZ_JBQQFC010000557.1:0-1032 GCF_052258445.1 Psychrobacter sp. T6-1 | reverse complement strand
TATTCTATATCTTCATAGCGCTCAGAATCTGGATCATAAACCGTCATGGTCTCGATAGTATCTGCAAGCGTGCTATCAGCGTCGCCATAGATATAGCTGTCATAATCAGCGATATAAGGCTGACCTGAG
Organism: Psychrobacter sp. T6-1; assembly: GCF_052258445.1. NCBI lineage: Bacteria > Pseudomonadati > Pseudomonadota > Gammaproteobacteria > Moraxellales > Moraxellaceae > Psychrobacter > Psychrobacter sp. T6-1. Next base: position 903 of record NZ_JBQQFC010000557.1, on the reverse strand, counting down.
TAGATATGTTTGAGGTTGGTATCAGGGGTAATATGGGTATTGGTTTTTACCGCAAGATCGTCGTTATCCATCATCTCTTATCCATGCCTAAACTAAAGAGCGAAGCGTTTTAGCGTATCGATATCGACTAAGGTCAGTAAGCTCTCATGACAAGCCTCTAGTTTGATTTGCGGAGCAATATCAAAATCGAGCGCCTCAACCCAGCGCAGCGCGCAGATACACCAGTAGTCACCAGGTTTGAGACCAGCAAAATTATACTCAGGTAACGGGGTGATCAAATCATTGCCACGATCGGCTGAAAAGCTCAAAAATTCACTAGTCATCTTGGCGCAGACAGTATGCTGACCGACATCAAAGTGACCTGTGTGACAAAATCCATTACGGTAGTAGCCAGTAATAGGATCAAAGCAGCAGCTAGCAAGAGCGGTGCCTAATACGTTGGTTTGGTTGATATCGGGACTTGGATGGTGGTCAATCGACATAAGATTTCCAGATAAATGATAAGTAAGCGCTAGTGTACCATGAGTCTATCTTGCTGCCATGGCAGATTTTATATCTAGGTTGACTGCCAATGGTAAAGCTTAAGCCAGCAGGCATTAGCGCCGCAGGCGAAAGAATATAAATAATCAGTCGTTATTGGCGTTAATTATGGCTAGGCGAACTCTAGTCGCTATGCTAAACTTAGGCGCAAAGTGCTTAAATAGCAAAGTATTAAGAACAGGTACTTGGTTATATAACCAGTAAAAAGCATTTTGATTATCTATTTTAGCCTCTCAATAATCTCTATTGCCACCGTTTAGGTATGACCTAGTTTTGGTATTAATAATTTTAGTATCATTAGGCAGATAGTGTTGTGTGCTAAAAACTTTTATTTGATCGTCACCTTTTATCATACTGCGTTTT
>NZ_JBQQFC010000556.1:0-1032 GCF_052258445.1 Psychrobacter sp. T6-1 | reverse complement strand
TTGGGCGCAGCGGCTGCCATTACCTTTTTGCCGACAGCGGTAGAGCCAGTATATAGCAGATGATCAAAGGGCAGCTTGCTAAATTCTTCGGCAATCTCAACTTCGCCTAATACGACAGAGACCATATCGGGCGAAAAATAATGTGCGACTAGTTTTGCAAAGGTTTCAGCAAACTTGGGCGCCGCTTCACTCATCTTAATCATGATGCGATTGCCTGCGGTGAGTGCATCAATCATCGGTCCTATCGCCAAAAACAGCGGATAATTCCATGGCACCATGATACCGACCAGTCCTAAAGGCTGCGGCTGAATCTCATTGTGCGCGGGACGATACAAAGCGGATATCGGCATGCGCTGCGGTTTCATCCACTTTTTACCATGCTTTTTGGCGTGAGTGATACCCGTAAAGCTTGGAAACAGCTCAGCGAACTGCGTCTCAGACTGGCTGCGATAGCCAAAATCTTCACTAATAGATTTGGCAATCTGATCTTGATTATCACTAAGCAGTAGCTCGAGGTTATCAAGTTGCGTCTCACGCTCGTACCAGTCATTAATCGGCTGGCTACGACTGAGGGCTTGCATACGAGTGAACTGCGCTTGCATCTCTTCAACGGTATTGATAATGCTCATAGTGCGACCTGTGTGCGTCTGTGTATTATCTTGAGTGATTACATCATTATCTGTCATTTGTCTTCCTTGTCATGTCTAGAGTAAGTGAACCCCAGCCAGTGTGAGCCACTGTCAGTTGCTGCTTAATGTATCGCAAGCCTATCGCAATGAAAAGTGTATTTGGCGTACTGGTAGGTTTGTATAGTAGAATAAAACGAGCTGTCCTTTATCGGAGCTGCTACACTCGGTAGTGACCCTCCTCATCTCATAAAGTTGCTCTTTATTGCGGTTATCTCTCTTTATTAGGACTATAAGCGCAATTTAAAGCACAAACTATAAACGCTAAGACTGTGACGACTATGCAAAATTATACGCACCCAACCAGTGATACCCTGATTATTAGATCATTGTCTAAAGCTGACTA
>NZ_JBQQFC010000555.1:0-1032 GCF_052258445.1 Psychrobacter sp. T6-1 | reverse complement strand
ATCATCACTTGGCAACGTCTCAGGAATCACCGCCATCTCAGCCTGATATAGTGCAGGACGGATCAGATCATTCATCGCCGCATCAACGATAGCAAAGTTCTTGTGCTCAGTTGGCTTTAGGACATCCACGCGGGTGATTAACACGCCAGCATTGGCAACCATGCTGCGACCCGGCTCAAAGAATACTTTTAATCCAAGCGCTTGCAATTTAGGCAATAAAGCTTGCGCAAACTTATCAATGGTCACAGGCGACTCATCGATATAACGTACCCCAAGCCCGCCGCCCAAATCGATATGACGAAGATTGATACCCTTGTCACGCAGCGAGCCAATCAGCTCAATGAGTTTATCTAACGCAGCAACAAAGGGGGCTACCTCAGTCAATTGCGAGCCGATGTGACAATCGATACCGACGATATCAATATTGTCCATGGTAGCCGCCTGCTCGTAGACGCCAACGGCCTTGTCATGAGCAATGCCAAATTTATTATCCTTAAGACCCGTTGAGATATAAGGATGCGTACCCGCGTCGACATCTGGGTTGACGCGTAGCGATATTGGCGCGCGCTTGCCCAACTGCTGAGCGACATCGTTAATGAGTGCAAGCTCGCTGATAGACTCAACATTAAAACAACCAATGCCCTGATTGAGTGCAAACTCGATGTCGTCATAAGTCTTACCTACACCTGAGAATACGATGCGATCTGCGTGACCACCTGCCGCAAGGACGCGCATAAGCTCGCCGCGCGAGACAATATCAAACCCTGCACCTGCTTGCGCTAGTACGCCCAATACCGCAAGGTTAGAATTGGCTTTTACCGCGTAACATATTTGATGATCAAGACTTGCAAAGCTGTCGCTATAGGCTTGATAGACGTCCAATATTGCCTGTTTTGAGTAGACATAGCACGGCGTACCGTAGTGCTCGGCGACATCACTTATGCTGACCTGCCCCATGTGCAGTGCTCGGTCTTGATATTGCAGCGCAGGCAAATGCTTGCTCAAAACGATGGGGTCTATATATAGACCTTG
>NZ_JBQQFC010000554.1:0-1035 GCF_052258445.1 Psychrobacter sp. T6-1 | reverse complement strand
TTCATGCGCTAATTATCTTCGGTATTGGTTTTTCGGTAGGACAGGATTCTGCCGCCGTCATGCAAGACGTCGCTCAAGTGTTAACAGATGATATGACGCCGAATAAAGAGGCTAATTATATCGCTAATGGCTCTCAAAAGGGTGGCGGTACAGTCATAGAAAGGGTTCGGCAAGAGAGCGCTCATATTAGCTCTATGTCTGCGCTACAGATTAGTCAAACACAGGACGTAATCAACTTACCGCGCAAAGTCCGTGAGCGGCGTCATCAAGAGAGCTACCTGCGCACAACGCTCAGCTGGCGTCAGGCGAGTATTGAGTCTGACAACGATAGCAAGCAAGCGCAAGATAATATGCTGGTGCAAGAGGAGCGACTACGTAAGCAGATCGCAACGCTTGAGACGCAATTGTCCCAGCGCCAGCAGATATATGCAACTCAATCAAAAGCCCTTACGATTGATAGTAACTCAACGACCAAGGGGGCGGCAGCTGATTATATCAATACCTTTCGCGAGTACGTAGAGCGTGTTGGCAATCTCAATTATCCAGCGCAGGCACGCGCTCAGAGCATTACTGGTGACGTACGTTTGATGGTTATTATCAATAATGATGGCACAATCAAAGCCATCAGCTTGCTTGAGAGCTCAGGGTCGAGGATATTGGATGAAGGCGCAAAGCAGTCTGTGCGCAAGGCGGCGCCCTTTGGCAAATTTACCAAGGACATGCGTGATATTCCAGAGTTACGGGTGATTCGTACTTATCGTTATAGTGACAGTGTTGAAGTTGTGTACTAAAGTATTCGACTATCAAGATATTGTACTGCTAAGCCACTAGACTATTAAGCTATTAAATAAGCTATCAAATCATTCAGCATTTAAGTGATTAAGCTAAAAAATACCAAAACACTTGGCTATCAAATTATTCAGCATTTAAGCTATTAAATCATTAAAAGAGTTTTTATGGAATTTTTAGGATTTACCTTCGATATTGCCGCACTGACACATAATGCGCTCACTGTAGTTATCAAAATTGCCTTTG
>NZ_JBQQFC010000553.1:0-1036 GCF_052258445.1 Psychrobacter sp. T6-1 | reverse complement strand
TTTATGGCGACCGCCTCTGGCATGCAGTTCTTAGGATTAAGCTCAGTATTTTGGGGCGTGGTTATCGGTATGATTGCACATTATGTACTGACCAAAAAACGCCTGCTGCCTATGTTTGTAAAGCCATAAACCAATAAAAATAAAACTGATTTTGACCAGTAGCTGTAATAAGATAACAATGAATGCTCTTAAAAGTGAGTCTATGATGCGTCAGCTATCAAAACGATTCGTTGTACAAAATCAGCTTGTCAAAGCGCTTAGTGCTAGTGTATTAGGCCTAATACTGAATAACGCGTACGGGGCTTACGGCGATCCTTTTGAGGGCAGTGGTTTTGTCAGCGATGACTGGCATGTGATCTGCGACAATACCTTGACTTGCCGTGCGGCGGGGTATACGCAGGAAACTGCCGAATGGCGCAGCAGTATTATGATGACTGTAGCGGCAGGCGAGAAAATACCCAGCACACAGGTAGTATTAAACTACTGGGAGTCATCAAACGAAATCATCGCTCAAATTGAAGGGCAAAACGATTCTGTTGAGTTGTGGCTCGATGATCAATACTTCGGTAAGGTGGACTTAAATACTGATGAGATGGGCCGGGGAAGATTGACGACTGCTCAAACTAAGCAGCTTATTGATAAGGCTCGTAAGCATACAAAAATAGTATTTAAGAGGGGCGAGTATCAATGGCAAATATCAGATAAAGGTATGAGGGCAGTATTATTGAAGTTGGACGAAACACAAGGAAGAGTCGGGACGCCGATCGCTTTGGTGAGTAAACGGCACTCCAAACAACAGGTACCAAAAACGGCTATAGCCAAACCTGTGATCAAAAAAGCGTTTGCTTATTCAGATAAAAATAATCAGCCGATCTCTGCCTCAAGGCTAACCTACCTGCAAAACAATATTAGCAAATGGGTCGATATTGATGCCGAGTCACTAATGGGCTCAGAGCAGATTATGGGTGATTGCGAGCTTGTCAATCCAAAAACGCAAGTCTATCAAAGCAGACAAGAATATAGCTCAAGCCTGCTT
>NZ_JBQQFC010000552.1:0-1036 GCF_052258445.1 Psychrobacter sp. T6-1 | reverse complement strand
AAGCAGGCTTGAGCTATATTCTTGTCTGCTTTGATAGACTTGCGTTTTTGGATTGACAAGCTCGCAATCACCCATAACCTGCTCTGAGCCCATTAGTGACTCGGCACCAATATCGACCCATTTACTAATATTGTTTTGCAGGTAGGTTAGCCTTGAGGCAGAGATCGGCTGATTTTTTTTATCTGAATAAGCAAACGCTTTTTTGATCACAGGTTTGGCTATAGCCTTTTTTGGTATCTGCTGTTTGGAGTGCTGTTTACTCACCAAAGCGATCGGCGTCCCGACTCTTCCTTGGGTTTCATCCAACTTCAATAATACTGCGCTCATGCCTTTATCTGATATTTGCCATTGATACTCACCCCTCTTAAATACTATTTTTGTATGCTTACGAGCCTTATCAATAAGCTGCTTAGTTTGAGCAGTCGTCAATCTGCCCCGGCCCATCTCGTCAGTATTTAAGTCCACCTTACCGAAGTATTGATCATCGAGCCATAACTCAATAGGGTGGTTTTGTCCCTCAATTTGAGCGATGATTTCATTTGATGACTCCCAGTAGTTTAATACTACCTGTGTGCTGGGTATTTTCTCGCCTGCCGCTACAGTCATCATAATACTGCCGCGCCATTCGGCAGTTTCCTGCGTATACCCCGCCGCGCTGCAAGTCAAGGTATTGTCGCAGACCACATGCCAGTCACCGCTGACAAAACCACTGCCCTCAAAAGGATCGCCGTAAGCCCCGTACGCGTTATTCAGCATTAAGCCTAATACACTAGCACTAAGCGCTTTGACAAGCTGATTTTGTACAACGAATCGTTTTGATAGCTGACTCATCATAGACTCACTTTTAAGAGCATTCATTGTTATCTTATTACAGCTACTGGTCGAAATCAGTTTTATTTTTATTGGTTTATGGCTTTACAAACATAGGCAGCAGGCGTTTTTTGGTCAGTACATAATGGGCAATCATACCGATAACCACGCCCCAAAATACTGAGCTTAATCCTAAGAACTGCATGCCAGAGGCGGTCGCCATAAA
>NZ_JBQQFC010000551.1:0-1039 GCF_052258445.1 Psychrobacter sp. T6-1 | reverse complement strand
TCGGCCGCGGTCACTGATCTTGCGGCTATTATGCCTTTGAGTTTGGATCAAAAACATACGCTTATTTATCTAGAGCAGCAGTTTTATGGCTACTTGCCGGCGATGGATAAGCGGTTTGCTGATTTGGTCAGTTTTGCCTGTAAGCGCGATAACGCTAAAGTAGAAGCGCTGCGCAAACAATACGCGCGCAACCGACTCCAAGAGCCGCAACTTGAGCAAATGCGCAAGTTCTTATTCGGTCCCAATCGCGCGCTGGTTGATAGTCTCAATAGTATTATCCAAGATCAAATCAATGCTATCAAAAAACAAGTCGATGACTATGCGCGTGCCAACCTAACCGCCACTCTCCCATCGCACCAGGTAACGACCACGCAAATTACCGATGATCTGCGCGCTTTGAGCTCAGCGCTACGTTTGCTTGGTTTATCGGATGCAGCGAATAGTTTAGATGAGGCCGCAGCAGCGACTGCAAACTGGCAAAACCCTGAGCCCAAGGATTTCGATCATCTATTATTAGCGCTAGTGCAGGCTGAGAACGCTATGATAGCGATGGCTGAGATGCACACGCCTGGAGCGGTGTATCTGCCTTTGAATAATCCTCGTATCTCTTTGCATCAGCTCAACTCTGCTTACAATACTCTGGTTCAAGAGAGTCGCCGTAGTATCGCTAGTGCTGAGCAATCGATTACAGATTACTTAGCAGACAACGCGCGCGAGCTGTCCCTTATTGAGACCCTGCCGACGTCTTTAAAACAAGTCGCTGGTGCGGTCCGTTTTTTGCAGCTGCCCGCCTCTGCTAGTATGCTCAATCAATTGGTCATTTATTTAGAGGAGCGTATAGCGCAGGGAGTAGCGATAGAGGATCAAACGCTTGCCCATATTGCTGATGTGATTATGGCCGTAGACTATCATCTCGATGGATTTGAGCATAACAGACCACAAAATAAGCAAGCTCTTGATGTGGGTCAGTATAGTTTGAGTCAATTGTTTGCTGCGTGATGCTCTTTTAAACTGACTCGTTAAAGGCGACTGGCTGCTA
>NZ_JBQQFC010000550.1:0-1042 GCF_052258445.1 Psychrobacter sp. T6-1 | reverse complement strand
ATGACTATAATAAAGATGGCACAAAAACGACGGAGGTCACAGACGTGAGCTATACCGCAATCATCAAAGATGGTGGGCTTTTTATCCCAAATGTGTTTGCAGACCTAGACGAGGGTGGCTCTCTTATCGTACAAGTAGAGCTGGATTTGGACGAGGTACGCGAGCAACTTGAGACCAATGACGCACTTAAAGCGGTAAAAACCGTGAAGAAGTCGTCTAAAAGACCTGCAAAAAGAGCAGCATCAAAACAGGCGCAAAACCCTGATGCGCGTGACACTGGTAAGGGTCATATCGGTGAGCTGGCAGGACTCGATGATCGAGAGTTGAGCGAGATTATAAAAGCCTATATGAATGATGAACCAGTATCCTCGCAGATATCTTTAGAGAATTTATAACCCTTAACTATTAACCACCGCATAACCACTAAAGGCAGTCTCATGACGTATTCAATCTTTAATCAAACCCCAAATGACACGATGAAAGAGCCGATGTTTTTTGGTCAGCCCGTTAATATCGCCCGCTATGACCAACAAAAGCATCCGATTTTTGAGCAATTGATTGAAAAGCAGCTGTCGTTTTTTTGGCGTCCTGAGGAGGTTGATGTCTCACGTGACCGTATTGATTATGGCAATCTGTCCTCGCATGAGCAGCATATTTTTATTAGTAATCTAAAGTATCAGACTTTGCTTGACTCTATTCAAGGTCGTAGCCCTAACATTGTACTGCTGCCACTGGTATCTATCCCTGAGCTTGAGACGTGGATTGAGACCTGGTCATTTAGCGAGACCATTCACTCGCGCAGCTATACTCATATCATTCGTAATATCGTTAATGACCCAGGTATCGTGTTCGATGACATTATGCAGAACGAGCATATCTTAGAGCGCGCCTCCGACATCGCTGAGTATTACGATGAGCTGTATCGCAACTCGCAGCTCTATAGTCTGTACGGTGCGGGTACGCATAATATCAATGGCAAAGAGATTACGATTGATTTGCGCTCTTTAAAGAAGCAATTATACTTGTGCATTATGGCAGTCAA
>NZ_JBQQFC010000549.1:0-1045 GCF_052258445.1 Psychrobacter sp. T6-1 | reverse complement strand
ATGCTGGGTTTGAGGAGCATCTATTAGATAACCCTGACAACCTAGATAGTTTAGAGTCCATCAATGAAGACCTTGCCCGCTTAGGCATTACAGAGATGGATCTGGCGACCGTACATCAACTGGTTGATTATATCGAAGACCACATTATTGATGATGACATGATTGATGCGCTAAACGCGCTAATAGATGACGCTGAGTAGGTTTACCTTAGAGTAACTTTTACGCTCTAGACAGTCATAGTTACCCTTGCTACTATGTGCACATCGTGGGTTTAACAGGTTTGCGCCGCTATAAATACGGACAATCCTTGCAACTTCCAGCACGATACAAAACAATTCTGGTAAAGCGCATGAGCCTGTACTCCGACATCCTCATTTGTGCCTAATTTTATTATTTTGCCGGAGTCATAGGATAAGGTATCACCTATCATGAACCACAGCACTTCTCACGCCAAATACACACGCCAATATCGTTCGCGTCATCCTCTTGCAGAGTATGCGATCAGTCAAATAGAGACACTTGAGCTACGCGCGCAGGACATCATAAAAGCCATGGGTTATCCTACCAAACATACCTTGCCAGCGTGCGAGCGCCTGCGTCATGTGTTGTCCAATCAATACCTTGGGCTTGACGGTAGTTATAGGGACGGATACTTTACTGCCGATGCGTTTTTAGCTAAGCTGTTCACAGTACTCGAGATGCCCTATGAGCTGTTCGCCGAGGATACCGCGCAGATCAAATATGAATTAAACCCCAACTTACACGCCTTGCCCAAATACAGCTTGCGAGATGACATTAATATTCAATTTGATAATACCAAACTGCTGCTCGATGCGACTAATGACTATAAATTTACTGTCCAGCAAAAAAAGACCGATAGCGCCTAGTGTTTAAGCGGTTGCTCTGTTGACGGTTAAATGTAGTCCTAACAAAAGCCTCGCTACCCAGTGAGGTTTTTTGCTATCAACTGGGTTACCTAACGTTTTATCCAATCCCAAATAGCGTTCTATTCGCATAATTTAAAATTCATATTAAAAGAAAAAAA
>NZ_JBQQFC010000548.1:0-1052 GCF_052258445.1 Psychrobacter sp. T6-1 | reverse complement strand
AACCTGCATATGAATGATCTGCGATTAAAAGCAGAAATTGACTGGCTAAACGCGCAGGGCGTCACTCAAATAAGTACCAGTACGTGGCCTCTGACAGCGAATGAGATCAGCCGCGGTATTAGTACAGCCAATGCCCAGAGTCAGGCGCAGCAGCAAGTGCTCCAGTCAGTACAGACTAGATTGAGTAATAACCGTGAGTCTGTGGTTCAAGCCTTTGGAGAGCTCAGTCTACAAACGGATCGTCAGCAACTGCCGCAAACCTTTGCAGATGACAAGCTCGCTGGGCAACAAGTGATGGTTGGAGTAGCGCTAACTGAAAGAGACTGGGAAGCCAACCTACAAGCTACTGTGAAGAATGATGAGCTTATTGATGATGATTCAGATGTCAGCTTTGAGGGCTCATATCTCGCTGGTAACTATGCCAATCAGTGGCTAATCGCGGGTAAGATACCGGCTTGGTGGGGTCCGGGTCATGATGGTAGCCTCATCCGCGGGGATGCTAGTATTCCGGTGACTGGCTTTACCATGCAACGTGATACCCAAACTGCACCGACGTCTCGATATTTGGACTGGGTAGGACCTTGGCAGTATCAACTATTCGCAGGTCAGCTCGATGACTATGATGCGGTACCTGATGCCAAACTCTTTGGTGCCCGCCTAACAGCTAGTCCTTGGCAATGGCTTGAGCTAGGCGCCTCTCGTACTTTTATGTGGGGAGGTGAGGGTCGACCTGAGAGCTTAAGCTCCTTTGGTGATGCTATATTAGGCACTAGAGATAATGAAGCTACTGCGGGCAACACAGACGATGATCCTGCCAATCAGCTAGGCGGCTTTGATGCTAGAGTACAGCTATCCTCATTGGTCAACGTCCCAGCTAGCGTCTATGCACAGTATGTTGGCGAAGATGAAGCAGGCGGCTTGCCTGCCAAAAATATGTATTTAGCAGGCGCAGATTATGCGTCTAGCTACCAAGGCCTGCCTTATCAGGTCTATGCTGAGTATGCAGACACGCGAAGTAGTGGCGAGGTCAAAGGCGTATCGTATGATCATTT
>NZ_JBQQFC010000547.1:0-1052 GCF_052258445.1 Psychrobacter sp. T6-1 | reverse complement strand
AACCTGCATATGAATGATCTGCGATTAAAAGCAGAAATTGACTGGCTAAACGCGCAGGGCGTCACTCAAATAAGTACTAGTACTTGGCCTCTGACAGCAAGTGAGATCAGCCGCGGTATTAGTATGGCTAATGCCCAGAGTCAGGCGCAGCAGCAAGTACTCCAGTCAATACAGACTAGATTGAGTAATAACCGTGAGTCTGTGGTTCAAGCCTTTGGAGAGCTCAGTCTACAAATGGATCGTCAGCAACTGCCGCAAACCTTTGCAGATGACAAGCTCGCTGGGCAACAAGTGATGGTTGGAGTGGCGCTGACTGAAAGAGACTGGGAAGCCAACCTTCAAGCTACTGTGAAGAATGATGAGCTCATCGATGATGATTCAGATGTCAGCTTTGAGGGCTCATACTTGGCTGGTAACTACGCCAATCAGTGGCTAATCGCGGGTAAGATACCGGCTTGGTGGGGTCCAGGTCATGATGGTAGCCTCATCCGCGGTGATGCTAGTATTCCAGTGACTGGCTTTACCATGCAACGTGATACCCAAACTGCGCCGACGTCTCGATATTTGGACTGGGTAGGACCTTGGCAGTATCAACTGTTCGCAGGTCAGCTCGATGACTATGATGCGGTACCTGATGCCAAACTCTTTGGTGCCCGCTTGACTGCTAGTCCCTGGCAATGGCTTGAGCTAGGTGCTTCTCGTACCTTTATGTGGGGAGGCGAGGGTCGACCTGAGAGCTTAAGCTCCTTTGGTGATGCTATATTAGGCACTAGAGATAATGAAGCTACTGCGGGCAATACAGACGATGATCCTGCCAATCAGCTAGGCGGCTTTGATGCCAGAGTTCAGCTATCCTCATTGTTCAACGTCCCAGCTAGCGTCTATGCACAATACGTTGGTGAAGATGAAGCGGGCGGCTTGCCTGCCAAAAATATGTATTTAGCTGGCGCAGACTATGCGTCTAGCTACCAAGGTCTGCCTTATCAGGTCTATGCTGAGTATGCAGACACGCGAAGTAGTGGCGAGGTCAAAGGCGTATCGTATGATCATTT
>NZ_JBQQFC010000546.1:0-1057 GCF_052258445.1 Psychrobacter sp. T6-1 | reverse complement strand
ATGACATAATTAAGGTGAAAAAAGACATCCGCTTAGCTATAAGTGCAGAGAGGTTAACTACCATGCCCAGCCAGATACCAAGTCAAAAACCTTTTGAAGTCGTCATTCTTGGATTTGATGGCGTGCTTGGTAGCGTATTGGCAGGGGCGTTAGACTTATTTTCGTTCACTGGAGTCAGTTGGCAGCGCTTTTTGGATTTGGAAGTAGAGCCAAAATTTAGAGTGCAGATCGCAAGTCTTGGCAAACAGGATATCAAATGTAGCAACCGCCTTATAATGCAAGCGCACTGCGATATCACTCACGTGAGTGAGTGTGATTTACTACTTATTCCAACCATTGGCGATTCTATTGATAAAGTATTAAAACAAAATAGCGCCTTGTTGCCACACCTACAACGCCTTGCCAGCACGCGAGCTGATATTGCGAGCAACTGTAGTGGCGCTTTTTTTCTCGCGGCGGCTGGACTACTAGATGGCAAAACCGCCACAACGCATTGGGGTTATGCTAGCAAGTTCAAAAGCGAATACCCACGCGTTGATTTACAAGAAAACCAATTTGTCACTCAATCAGGCAATATATTTTGCGCGGCAGGCGGCAGTGCCTTTTATGATTTGGCGCTACTACTGATCGAGCGCTACTGCGGGCGCGAGGTCTCAACGCAAGTGGCAAAGACGCAAATTATCGATAGTAAACGCGGTAGTCAAAATAGCTATACCAATGTGACGGTTCACAAGTCGCATGCCGATACGCTCGTCAAGCACGTACAGGAATTTATCGAAAGCAGCTTTAATGAGCCGCTACAGGTGAGCGATTTGGCAGCGATGGTCAATGTCACGCCGCGCACCTTGAATAGACGTTTTCAGGCTTGTATAGCGATGCGCCCTATTGAATACATTCAGGCAGTCAGGATTGAGCAGGCCAAGCGTCTATTGGAGTCTGGGCAAGTGACGATCAAATCGCTCGCTTATCAAGTGGGCTATAGCGATATCTCCTCCTTTACCCGTTTGTTTAAACGAGCGACCCAGCTGACGCCAAAAGAATATCAAAACAAGTTTTC
>NZ_JBQQFC010000545.1:0-1057 GCF_052258445.1 Psychrobacter sp. T6-1 | reverse complement strand
TTATGGGTGATTGCGAGCTTGTCAATCCAAAAACGCAAGTCTATCAAAGCAGACAAGAATATAGCTCAAGCCTGCTTGGCTGGGAGTTTGTACCCGTGGATGATCGCCATACGTTAGCGGTTCATAGTTGCTGGACTGGCGCTTATAATTTTGGTGCAGGGTATTGGCTGATTGATCATCGTAAGCCTAGCAATCCTAAGCTTATTACGATCGCAGGCAGTGACTATCATGAGGGTAAAATAATTGCTGCGCACAAAGGACGAGGCTTGGGCGATTGCTGGTCGATGACGAATTGGCTTTGGGACGGCAAAACGTTTGCCAAAACCCGTGAGATGACTACAGGTCTGTGCCGACTCATAGAAGCAGGCGGCGCATGGCAAATGCCGACTTATGTCAGCGAAGTCATTAAACCTAACCAATAAACCATTTGTTAAAGGCAACTTCTAATAATAATTTGAGTAAAAAGCCTACAAATCCTGCACCTAAAGCCAAGAAAATCCAAAAGGTGCCTGCGCGTCCTGCATCCGACTTTTTGGAGATATCCCACATAATAAAGAACAAAAATGCGATAAAGATCGGTAGTAAAACGTAAAGTCCCCAACTGGTGACGGTGCTAGCAGCGATAGCAAACATAGTTATATCCTATATCAGGCAAAATTATCAAAACGCATTATAGCGTGTAACCTTACTGATATGCGTCTAACCGTGCTTTGATACAATACAAACGCGACAAACTATACGACTAATGGGTCATCTACAGAGGTGTTTTATTCGATGCAAAATAGCGACGCCTTTTGTAGTTGCCAGCCTGAACCAAGAAATAAAATGTGACGCTATTTTTTGTATTAAAGATGCAATCGATCCTAAAGGTTGTTATATTTACCAGTTATCCATATTTCGCGCCCTTTTTGCGCCTTTTATTTATTTGAGTTACTAGTCCTATGTCACAAGCCCAAATCGACACCTTAGCGCAATTGTTTGATACTGCTGCGCAAACGCTAAAAGATCAAGGCATCTTGCCTGCTGATTGGCAAAACAATAGCCAAATTACTCGTAC
>NZ_JBQQFC010000544.1:0-1060 GCF_052258445.1 Psychrobacter sp. T6-1 | reverse complement strand
GATGAGCCGCGTCAAGCTGAGGGCATCATCACGCAGCGCAGCGAGCAATTTTTTGCGCCAAGTCAAATTCAAAAGCTAATGAAAGAATGGGGCGCTGACCAGTTTAACGAGCGCTCAACGCGCTATATCATGGACTGTGCTGCCAAGACCAGTTGCTGGCTAAAGATCAAAGAGCTGGACGGCGTAACGGGATTGTCGGATGTCTATGCTGATGTTTGCGAGGGCACGATACCCGCTGATGAGGGGTTAATCGTTGTGATGTAATTAAAAGTTAAATGTAGTCAGAGCTAAGTGATCAGACTAAGTCGCTACACTTATACTCAACGCGTCCAGCCCTCTGCCTGCAAATACGCATGCAGCCCCTCTGCAAAGTAGCGATAACCTGCGGCGTTGGGATGAATCTGGTCTGATTTGAGTTTATCGCTTGATATCACCTCCGACCAGCGTTTGCTATATAGTGGTACGTTTTCGCTTTTGGCAATTTGCTTATAGATAGGATTATCGCTCGCTCTACCGAACAAGGCGCTAGTGCTAAAATACGGCTCCGCGATAAGAATAACGGCAATGTCAGCGGCTTTTAGTTGCTCAATAGCCAGAGTGATATTGGCGCTCGTCGTCCCTGATTGCACGCGCCTGAGCACATCGTTGCCACCGACGCCCAGCAGTACCAGATCAGGGTCAAGCGTAATAACCTGATCGATACGTGCCAGCACATCAGCTGAGGTATTGCCATTGACGCCTGCGTTGATGACCTGCCAGCCTGTCAGCCCTGTCAATACGCTAGGATAATTGTTCTGCGGCGTTGTGCCATAGCCATAAGTGAGCGAATCGCCCAAAGCTACAACGCGGCTACCTGCTGGTAAGACTTGCATATCATACTCCTGACTACAGCCTGTCGCCAAGCTGAGCGCTAAGATAGGCAACGCCCAGGATGCCGTTAGTCGTCTCATGTCTTAACCCTTAAGCGCTAGCATATTCACTCAGAAACTTGGAAGTCAACACTCAGAAGATTAGAAATTTTTTCACTAAACATTCTAATATTTACGCCATCGTCTAACAT
>NZ_JBQQFC010000543.1:0-1060 GCF_052258445.1 Psychrobacter sp. T6-1 | reverse complement strand
GATGAGCCGCGTCAAGCTGAGGGCATCATCACGCAGCGCAGCGAGCAATTTTTTGCGCCAAGTCAAATTCAAAAGCTCATGAAAGAATGGGGCGCTGATAAGTTTAACGAGCGCTCAACGCGCTATATCATGGACTGTGCTGCCAAGACCAGTCGCTGGCTAAAGATCAAAGAGCTGGACGGCGTTAAAGGGTTGTCGGAGATCTATGCTGATGTTTGCGAGGGCAAGATACCCGCTGATGAGGGGTTAATCGTTGTGATGTAATTAAAAGTCAAATGTAGTCATAGCTTAGTGATCAGACTAAGTCGCTACACTTATACTCAACGCGTCCAGCCCTCTGCCTGCAAATACGCATGCAACCCCTCTGCAAAGTAGCGATAACCTGCGGCGTTGGGATGAATCTGGTCTGATTTGAGTTTATCGCTTGATATCACCTCCGACCAGCGTTTGCTATATAGTGGTACGTTTTCGCTTTTGGCAATTTGCTTATAGATAGGATTATCGCTCGCTCTACCGAACAAGGCGCTAGTGCTAAAATACGGCTCCGCGATAAGAATAACGGCAATGTCAGCGGCTTTTAGTTGCTCAATAGCCAGAGTGATATTGGCGCTCGTCGTCCCTGATTGCACGCGCCTGAGCACATCGTTGCCTCCGACGCCCAGCAGTACCAGATCAGGATCGAGCGTAATAACCTGATCGATACGTGCCAGCACATCAGCTGAGGTATCGCCATTGACGCCTGCGTTGATGACCTGCCAGCCTGTCAGCCCTGTCAATACGCTAGGATAATTGTTCTGCGGCGTCGTACCATAACCATAAGTGAGCGAATCACCCAAAGCTACAACGCGGCTACCCGCTGGCAAGACTTGAATATCATACTCCTGACTACAGCCTGTCGCCAAGCTGAGCGCTAAGATAGGCAACGCCCAGGTTGCCGTTAGTCGTCTCATGTCTTAACCCTTAAGCGCTAGCATATTCACTCGGAAACTTGGAAGTCAACACTCAGAAGATTAGAAATTTTTTCACTAAACATTCTAATATTTACGCCATCGTCTAACAT
>NZ_JBQQFC010000542.1:0-1064 GCF_052258445.1 Psychrobacter sp. T6-1 | reverse complement strand
GACTTCATCAACGCCACAAAATGGATCACGGACAACCTACCTAATGCGATGGTATCAGGCGGCGTCTCTAACGTCTCCTTTAGCTTCCGAGGTAACCCGATTCGCGAAGCCATCAACTCGGTATTTCTTTTTCATGCGATTCAAAATGGCCTGACCATGGGTATCGTCAACCCCGCTATGCTTGAGCTATATGACGATATTCCAAAGGAAGCGCGCGACGCTATCGAAGATGTCATGCTCAATCGCAATCAAGGCGAGAGCGGTCAAGATGCGACCGAGCGCCTAATGAGCGTCGCCGAAAACTACCAAGACGGCGGCAAGAAAAAAGACAGTACCGTCGATATGAGCTGGCGTGAAGGTACGGTTGAAGAGCGTATCGCCCATGCGCTAGTCAAAGGCATTACTACCTTTATCGAAGCGGATACCGAAGAGGCCTGGAAAAAATACCCCAAACCGCTAGAAGTCATCGAAGGGCCACTCATGGACGGGATGAATATCGTCGGCGACTTATTCGGCGCGGGTAAAATGTTCTTACCGCAAGTGGTCAAATCAGCGCGGGTGATGAAGCAGTCCGTCGCTTGGCTCAACCCCTATATCGAAGCGGAAAAGGTCGAGGGCGAAGTCAAAGGTAAAATCCTGATGGCCACGGTCAAAGGCGATGTTCATGATATCGGTAAAAACATCGTCGGCGTGGTACTCGGCTGTAACGGCTATGACATCGTCGATCTAGGTGTCATGGTACCTTGTGAGACTATCCTTGATACTGCAATCAGAGAAAAAGTCGATATCATTGGTTTGTCGGGTCTAATTACCCCAAGTCTCGATGAAATGGTCTACGTCGCCAAGCAAATGCAAGAGCGCGGCATGACCCTGCCGTTAATGATTGGCGGTGCCACGACCTCTAAAGCGCATACCGCGGTCAAGGTCGAACCACAATACCAAAACGATGGTGTCATCTATGTGGCTGATGCCTCGCGCGCGGTCGGCGTGGTCACCAAACTGCTCTCCAAAGAAAACCGTCAAGAGCTGCTCGATGAAACCCGCGAAGAGTACATCAAAGTACG
>NZ_JBQQFC010000541.1:0-1064 GCF_052258445.1 Psychrobacter sp. T6-1 | reverse complement strand
CGTACTTTGATGTACTCTTCGCGGGTTTCATCGAGCAGCTCTTGACGGTTTTCTTTGGAGAGCAGTTTGGTGACCACACCGACCGCGCGCGAGGCATCAGCCACATAGATGACGCCATCGTTTTGATACTGCGGCTCCACCTTGACCGCGGTATGCGCTTTAGAGGTCGTGGCACCGCCAATCATCAACGGCAGGGTCATGCCGCGCTCTTGCATTTGCTTGGCGACATAGACCATCTCATCGAGACTTGGGGTGATCAGACCTGAGAGACCAATGATATCGACTTTCTCTTTGATGGCGGTATCGAGGATTTTCTCGCACGGTACCATGACGCCCATATCGACGATGTCATAGCCATTACAGCCAAGTACCACGCCGACGATATTTTTGCCGATGTCATGCACGTCGCCTTTGACCGTGGCCATCAGGATCTTGCCTTTGACTTCACCCTCGACCTTTTCCGCTTCGATATAGGGGTTGAGCCAAGCGACGGACTGCTTCATCACGCGCGCTGATTTGACCACTTGCGGTAAGAACATTTTGCCCGCGCCAAATAGATCGCCGACGATATTCATCCCGTCCATTAATGGCCCTTCGATGACCTCTAGCGGTTTGGGGTATTTCTCCCAAGCTTCTTTAGTATCGGCTTCGATAAAGGTAGTAATGCCTTTGACTAGGGCATGGGCGATGCGTTCTTCTACAGTACCTTCGCGCCATGTCATATCGACGGTGCTATCTTTTTTCTTACCGCCGTTTTGGAAGTTTTCGGCGACGCTCATTAGGCGTTCAGTGGCATCTTGACCACTCTCGCCTTGATTGCGATTGAGCATCACATCTTCGATAGCATCGCGCGCGTCCTTAGGAATATCGTCATATAGCTCAAGCATAGCTGGGTTGACGATACCCATAGTCAAGCCATTTTGAATGGCGTGATAAAGAAAGACGGAGTTGATAGCTTCGCGAATCGGGTTACCGCGGAAACTAAACGAGACGTTAGAGACGCCGCCTGATACCATCGCATTAGGTAGGTTGTCCGTGATCCATTTTGTGGCGTTGATGAAGTC
>NZ_JBQQFC010000540.1:0-1070 GCF_052258445.1 Psychrobacter sp. T6-1 | reverse complement strand
GAGGTAGCATCATTGTTGTTGGTAATCAATTGACCGACATCAATGCGTACGGTTTGAACGCTATCGTTTGCGGCAATTTCTTTGACCATTGCCAAAGTATCTGCGATATCGATAGGCTTTGAGTCTGCGCCGCGAGTGCCAGCTTTTTGATGCAAGGCCAATATACTACCGACAGAACTTGCGTCTAAGGTTTCCCCGAACAAAGTGATCTGCACGTCTTGCTCATTATAGAGCTTGTTCAATAAGCCCATAAGCTCAATGGCTTGTTGCTCTTGATGGTTGTAATGGTTTAGGCGATCTTGATGTAGTTGGCGTAAGGTATCGGCTTGGCTCACGAGAAACATCCTTATGGTCAGTAAATTGAGAAATAATATTTAAAAGAAGATAAAACAAATGCGGCAACTATGACGACTGCTAATATAGAAATTACGGTTAGGGTCTTTTGAATGAGACGATTTTAGCCTAAAACGCCTTATTTTGCCAGTTATAACCGAACTACTGGGTTTTATACTGCGATATACAAGTGGCAAAGACAGCTACTAAAGTTGCTGTCTTTTTAATGCTGGTTTTAAATAAAGCAAGTGCCTACTTTTATAAACTATCATAGGCACAATGAGTTAAGGAACAAGATTTACCGTTTGATTGCTCTGCGGCGTCAAGGTGAATTCTTTTAAATCATAGCCTTGCTGCTGCGCAATCTGACGATACTTGGAGTATGTTTGCTGGGAGATATTGGGCGTTCGAGCCAATAGCCACAGATTGCTCTTATCAGGGGTACCTACCAAGGCAGTTTGATAGTTGTCATCGCGTGCTAATACCCAATAGTCTCCGCGACCGACAGGCAACCAGCGAATCCATGACGGCAAAAAAGTCACCTTTAATTTACTGCCCGTTTCATCAACTGGCATAGCGAGACCTTCGCTGCTGATAACGGTGCTATTTTCTCCACTACACTCATTGAGCACAGTGATGTCTGAGCTACCAGCCTGACCGGTATAAGTTGCGGTCACATTACCAATGCAGTTACGCTGAAAAAACAGCGGCATCCGTCCTATCTCATACCATTTACC
>NZ_JBQQFC010000539.1:0-1082 GCF_052258445.1 Psychrobacter sp. T6-1 | reverse complement strand
ATGCTAGAGCCGTATCAAGGCAAAATCTACGATCCGTGCTGCGGCTCGGGCGGTATGTTCGTGCAGTCCATCAAGTTCATCGAGAGTCATCACGGCAATACCAAAGACGTCTCTATCTATGGGCAAGAATATACTAGCACGACATACAAACTGGCGAAGATGAACCTTGCCATTCGCGGTATCGCTAGCAACTTGGGTGATGTGGCGGCCGATACTTTCTTTAAAGATCAGCACGAAGACCTAAAAGCCGACTTCATCATGGCCAATCCGCCCTTTAACCAAAAGGACTGGCGCGCCGCTGATGAGCTGGTCGATGATCCACGCTGGGCAGGTTATCCAACGCCGCCGACGGGCAATGCCAACTATGCGTGGATATTGCACATGATATCTAAATTGTCTGAGCACGGTACAGCAGGTTTCGTACTGGCCAATGGTTCGATGTCGACGACCACTAGCGGTGAGGGCGAGATACGCGAGCAGATTATCGAGAACGATCTCATCGATTGTATGATTGCGCTACCCGGTCAGCTGTTTTATACCACGCAGATTCCGGTGTGCTTATGGTTTATCAGTAAAGACAAAGCCGCCACCTCCGCTGATAGCAAAGCACGTGGGCTGCGTAATCGTAGCGGTGAGACACTATTCATCGATGCGCGTGCTATCGGTAGTATGATTGATCGCACTCATAAAGAATTCAGCAACGATGATATCGAGACCATTGCTAATACTTATCACGCGTGGCGCGGTGAGGTAGAAGCAGGTGGTTATGACGCCTATAGCGATGAGGCAGGCTATTGTAAATCGGCAAGCCTAGCAGATATCAAAGCCAATGACTATGTATTGACTCCGGGGCGTTATGTGGGCGCGGCAGCGATTGAGGATGATGGCATCCCGTTTGAGACAAAAATGCTAGAGCTAAGTCAAACGCTGTATGCACAAATGCAAGAGTCACAAAAACTAGATGCAACCATTCGTCAGAATTTGGAGGGTTTGGGTTATGGCGAGTGATTGGTGTGAGCTAACTTTAGAAGAATCGATGGATGCTATTATTGATTATCGAGGAAAAACTCCTAAAAAAACTG
>NZ_JBQQFC010000538.1:0-1082 GCF_052258445.1 Psychrobacter sp. T6-1 | reverse complement strand
ATGCTAGAGCCGTATCAAGGCAAAATCTACGATCCGTGCTGCGGCTCGGGCGGTATGTTCGTGCAGTCCATCAAGTTTATCGAGAGTCACCACGGCAATACCAAAGACGTCTCTATCTATGGGCAAGAGTACACCAGCACGACATACAAACTCGCGAAGATGAACCTTGCCATTCGCGGTATCGCTAGCAACTTGGGCGATGTGGCGGCCGATACCTTCTTTAAAGATCAGCACGAAGACCTCAAAGCCGACTTTATCATGGCCAATCCGCCTTTTAACCAAAAGGACTGGCGCGCCGCCGATGAGCTGGTCGATGATCCACGCTGGGCAGGCTATCCAACGCCGCCAACGGGTAATGCCAACTATGCATGGATATTGCACATGATATCTAAGCTCTCTGAGCACGGTACGGCAGGGTTTGTATTAGCCAATGGCTCAATGTCCACGACGACTAGCGGTGAGGGCGAGATACGTCAGCAGATTATCGAGAACGATCTCATCGATTGTATGATTGCGCTACCCGGGCAGCTGTTCTATACCACGCAGATTCCGGTGTGCTTATGGTTCATCAGTAAAGACAAAGCCGCCCAGTCAGCGGATAGCAAAGCAAAAGGGCTGCGTAATCGTACTGGCGAGACCCTATTTATCGATGCGCGTAATATCGGTAGCATGGTTGATCGTACGCATAAAGAATTTACCACTGATGATATCGAGACCATTGCCAATACTTATCATGCATGGCGCGGTGAAGCAGAAGCAGGCGGTTATGAAGCCTACGCGGATGAAGCAGGCTACTGTAAATCGGCAACGCTGGACGATATCGAAGCCAATGATTATGTATTGACTCCGGGGCGTTATGTGGGCGCGGCAGCGATTGAGGATGATGGCATCCCGTTTGAGACTAAAATGATGGAGCTGAGCCAAACGCTATATGCACAGATGCAAGAGTCTGAAAAACTAGACGCGAACATTCGCCAGAACTTGGAGGTGTTAGGTTATGGTGAATGATTGGTGTGAGCTAACTTTAGAAGAATCGATGGATGCTATTATTGATTATCGAGGAAAAACTCCTAAAAAAACTG
>NZ_JBQQFC010000537.1:0-1085 GCF_052258445.1 Psychrobacter sp. T6-1 | reverse complement strand
TTTTGATATTGAATCGGTGCGCGGGGCGCACCCTACAAGTCTAGTAATTTCAATTTGCTATTTCATATTCACGCGTTAGTGCGCAAGATTCATTTTACGATTAACTGCGCTGACGAAACGTGGACGCGCGAGGGACGAGCGCCGAATGAGTGATTATAAAAAACCGCGTGATGATAAGCATATTTGCCCATTATGA
Organism: Psychrobacter sp. T6-1; assembly: GCF_052258445.1. Lineage (NCBI taxonomy): Bacteria > Pseudomonadati > Pseudomonadota > Gammaproteobacteria > Moraxellales > Moraxellaceae > Psychrobacter > Psychrobacter sp. T6-1. Next base: position 889 of record NZ_JBQQFC010000537.1, on the reverse strand, counting down.
AAGCAAGCGATGCTGAGGCTATCTTTGAGTTTTTTATGATTTTTTTTATCGTCAAATACCGTCGTATATATCAACACGGGTTAAACTCTACTCCTCAGCCTTCCCATGCACATCAACCTTAGCCTTTTTACCATCAGGCACAATCACAATCGGTAGGGTGAGTCCTTTGGCATAGTCTCCTTCAAACACATAATCGTAGCGACCCGCTTGGATATCAGGTGTAGTATGGATGATGAGTTTGATATCGTCGCCGTCAGTCAATTCATGAGAGGTGTAGTTATTGCTAAGCTGATCAAGCGCCTTAGATAGCGCTTCATTACTTGCCATGCCAACGGTGAGATTGTATTGTGCGGTGGCAGTATCGACGTCAAAATAGTCCGCGTAGTCTTTGACGTTTTGGCTGTCACTCTCAAACGGATAGTCAAAGTCTGCTCGGTCAATAGGCGTGACATCGCTCGCCATCAGCGACCAGTCCATAGCGCCCGCAGCTGCTGTATTGCCAGTATCGACAGCTTGGTCATCGGACGTATTTTGCTTGGTGGTACTCGCGACTTGTGTGCTTTGCGCGTCAGTTGTGCTAGCACTATTATCACAGCCTGCGAGCACTGCTAGGCTTGAGGCAAGTATCATTGCCATGCTGATTAGACGTTTGCTCATTGAGTTACCCTTTATTATCGCTGTAGTAGTACCTGTCTAGTAGCAAGCATTTTGACAGCTTTTAGTCGTGTTCACCACTCAATCAACCACAAAAAAACAGCCATAATATATGACTGTTCTTTATCACGTAAGGCTTGCCAATAGTAGGTTTATTCCTATCAATAGGAGACGCGGCCAATAGGCTTATCTACCTACTTTACAGTTGACCTGATACTCTCTACCGTTTGCCCAT
>NZ_JBQQFC010000536.1:0-1086 GCF_052258445.1 Psychrobacter sp. T6-1 | reverse complement strand
GGTAATCTGATTGATCGCCTGCTCCATGGTCACGTTATCGACTTCATCCACGTGCATAACGCCGATGTCTGGCATTACCCGATATTTAATATTGCAGATATTGGCATTAGTGTTGGCGTGGCGATCATTGTCATCGACATGCTGTTTTTTGAAGGTAAGCGTAGTAGTTAAATTATCCTAGTAAATTTAGATTATGATAAAATATCCAGCGTTAGAAGTTGAACGAAAATCAGGTGAAGAAGCTTTTCATATCGAGGGAAACTCTCTGAATTTAAACTTATTGTCTTTTTGGCAATGGTCTAGCTCCGATCTTGTAAGTAATACCTTAAGAGGTATTTTAGCTGAATATATTGTTGGTTCTGCTCTTGGTGAGAATAATGCTCACAGAGTAGAATGGGATGATTACGATATCGAAACTAAAGAAGGTATTAAAATTGAAGTAAAGTCTAGTGCTTTTATTCAAACATGGAATCAAGAAAAAATATCTACTATTCAATTTGGAATTCGTCCTACTACACAATGGGACGATAAGACCAATGCTCGTTCAACCAAAAGCATACGGCAAGCTGATATTTACGTATTTTGTTTATTAAAACATAAAGAACAAAAAACTATTGATCCTCTTAATATGAGTCAATGGGAATTTTACGTTTTATCTTCAGATACATTGAATCAGTCTGTCGGGTTACAAAAAAATATTACGCTCTCAAGCCTACTTCGACTCGATCCAATAATCACTACTTATTCAAAACTACCTTTTGCTATAAAGCAGTCAATCAGCTAGGACATGTCATCAATTAAAAATAGTGATATCAACATAATATATTTGTTTCTAAAAAAGTATCATAAATATTTATGATTAGTCGTTAAAATTCTATATTTAAAAATTACAACAACTTATCTAATCCCCCACCCGCCATAACAAATAACAAACCTGCCAAGTTAACCACTACCGTCAAATAATACGCCATACGAAACTCTGGCTTTTGGGACTTGTGGCGCAGATAAGTCTGGGCAACCAGCGCTCCAACCCAGCCGCCAAGCGCGCTTAAAATATGTAAAGTCATCTCAGGGGTGCGCCACTCA
>NZ_JBQQFC010000535.1:0-1088 GCF_052258445.1 Psychrobacter sp. T6-1 | reverse complement strand
TCAGGTTTTGAGATCATCTTCATCATTTTTGCCATCTGCTTGTGCTGCTTGAGCAAACGGTTAATGTCTTGAATCTCTCTTCCTGAACCTGCGGCAATACGGCGTTTGCGGCTTGGGTTGATTTTGTCAGGGTTTTTGCGCTCATATGGCGTCATCGAATTGATCAAGGCTTCCATCTCGCGCACCTTTTCTTCAGGCTTAGCCTCTTCAACCGCCTTTTGCATATCAGAGCCGCCCATACCTGGCATTTTATCTAAAAACCCTGCCATGCCGCCCATACTTTTCATTTGCTGAAATTGAGTCAGTAAATCCTCTAAATCAAAATCGCCACCTTTTTGCATTTTCTTAGCCATTTTTTCGGCTTTGTCGCGATCAATCTTTTGCTCAACTTCTTCAACTAGACTTAAGACATCACCCATACCGAGTATGCGCTGGGCAATACGCTCTGGATGGAATAATTCAAGGGCATCGAGCTGCTCACCGCGGCCCAAGAACTTAATAGGTTTACCCGTAATCGCACGTACGGATAACGCCGCACCGCCACGAGCATCGCCGTCAGTCTTAGTTAGGATAACACCTGTCAGAGGCAGCGCATCATTAAAGGCTTTGGCGGTATTGGCAGCATCTTGACCCGTCATCGCATCAACCACGAACAGCGTCTCTTGAGGATTGACCGCCGCGGTAAGGGCTTTGATCTCATCCATCATCATCTCATCAATAGCTAAGCGACCCGCCGTATCAATGATTAAGATGTCTTGATACTGAATCTTCGCCTCTTCTATGGCGCGGCGAGCGATATCAATGGGGTTCTCATCCGTCGTTGAATTGACAAACTTAGCACTTACTTGTCCGGCGACTTGCTCAAGCTGTTTGATGGCAGCGGGGCGATAAACGTCAGCCGATACCAGCATGACTTTTTTCTTTTGACGCTCCTGCAAGTATTTAGCCAGTTTACCCGCAGTCGTCGTTTTACCCGCACCTTGCAGGCCCGCTAGTATATAAACGACAGGCGGCTTACCCGTCATCTCAAGCGCTTGATTAGCGCTGCCCATCATTTCGGTCAACTCATCATGGACAATCTTGACAAA
>NZ_JBQQFC010000534.1:0-1096 GCF_052258445.1 Psychrobacter sp. T6-1 | reverse complement strand
GAAGATGGACAAACCATTGTCTTGGGCGGCGTATTTAGAAACCGTACGAACAACGGCGTTGATAAAGTGCCTTTCTTGGGTGACTTGCCGTACATTGGTCGCGCCTTTCGCCGCGATGTCCGCAGTAACGACAAAGAAGAGCTGCTGATCTTTATCACCCCAAAACTGATCAATGATGGTATTAGTCGTCTAAACTAAGATCGGATAGTCCGATAAAAGCAAGCCTTAGTGCTTGCTTTTTTATGGCATAGATTTGAGCGTTATAGGCAAAAGTGAATACGTGACTAGCCAGAATATCGACGACGTTGTATGATAGAGTATTTGGCTGAGTAAGTATGATGATGGAGCAATTACCGTCGGTGTTTTTAGTCGGACCGATGGGCTCAGGAAAAACGACCATAGGCCGCCTGCTCGCTAGGCAATTGGGCCGCTCTTTTGTAGATAGCGACTGGTACATAGAATCGCAGACTGGCGCTGATATTGCTTGGATATTTGCTAAAGAGGGTGAAGCGGGGTTTCGTGAGCGTGAAACACGCGCTATAGATGAGCTGACGCAAAGAGAGCAGATCGTACTGGCAACGGGTGGCGGGGCAGTTATGGCTGCGAGCAACCGTGAGTTTTTGCGTGAGCGCGGCATTGTGGTTTATCTCAACGCCCCTGTTGAGGTGCAGGTCGCCCGTACCGCCCGTGACAAATCTAGACCGCTACTCCAGCAGCCTAATCCTCGAAAGATACTACAAAACTTATATGAGATTCGAGATCCCTTGTATCGGCAAGTGGCGCATATCATCATGCCAACGGGTCATACTTATCCGCGGCATATGGTCACTCAATTGCTTGAGCAACTCGAGCGCTTTTGCACCGAACAAAACATAACGACAGCAGTAATCGGTAGCGATGATCGTGACGTAGATACTCAAACAAAACGCTCTGCTGATTGACTATAACTATCTTAACTTGTCACCCCTCTATCATTTAGGACTCTTCTATGACAGCGCCAATATCTGCTAACGGTTTAATGGTTAAGACGCAAAGCCATGATTATCCGATTGTCATTACTAAAGATGCTCGCAAGCTTAGTATGAGTGAGCAAATT
>NZ_JBQQFC010000533.1:0-1099 GCF_052258445.1 Psychrobacter sp. T6-1 | reverse complement strand
CTGATACTCGCCTCGCCCTGCTTAATCACACTAATAGGCAAGCGCTTAGCAGCAAACGGTGGTCCGCCGTTGACATCACGAATAGCGACAAAGAGCACATCATCACCTTTAATCAAAGGCAACAAACTACTATTGACCGTTACAGTTACCTCGACACCTTGAGCCGCTTGCTCTTGCTGCGCGTTTACGTTAGCACTGAGTTCATCCAAACTTGCCAGCGCCTGGCTATGATCACCAGGCTTAGCGGCAATACTGCCGCGCAAACGGCTGATCCAACTTTGCGCTTCGTCAAAGTTACTGCTACGCGCCTCGCCCATTGCCATGAGCATCTGCGCGCCTTCGTGCTGCGGGTTTTTGGCCAGCAAATCTTGCAATACGCGGCGACTGTCGGCGTTGAGTTGACCCTCATTAGCAAAAAAGCTGATTTGGGCGTAAGTGGCGGCAATCTCTTCGTTATCTGGAGAGAGGCGGTACGCACGCGATAGGGCTTCAATCGCAGACGGCGTGGCCTCAAGCGATAAGAATAGCTCGGATAAGCGCATCCAACGATCAGGGTCATCAGCATGACGATGCACATTGGTCTGCATGGCACTTATAAGCTGATTGCCATCTTCAATTGCCCACGCAGGCGGCTGATCAATTTTACCCGTTAATAGATCATCAGCCACTTGACCGACTTTGTCCTCGCTTGCCCAGAGATTGAATACAGGCGTACGATCACCGATTAATAAATAAGCTAGCGCTGCCAAAACAGGTACCCATATCATCACAATCAAACGGCTTTTGACGCCGGGTACGACCATCGGCGTGATTTGACGCTGCGCATCGAGCAGTTGGCGCTCAAGCTCAAGCTTTTGGTTTTGATAATGAGTGTCATCTATGACGCCGCTGTCTTTATCTGTTTGTAGCTCAGCGAGGCGCTCGCGGAACACAGCGACGTTGATATCGAGTAGCTGATTATCTACTGGCTTTTCAGGTCTACGAGCCGCACGCAGCCAAGGCATAACAACGATGACCGCTAATACTAAGCTGATTAATAGGCTTAGGGCGATAAATAAGCCAAAAGTAGAAAATAGGGTCATTTTTTATCCTTTATGCT
>NZ_JBQQFC010000532.1:0-1099 GCF_052258445.1 Psychrobacter sp. T6-1 | reverse complement strand
CTGATACTCGCCTCGCCCTGCTTAATCACACTAATAGGCAAGCGCTTAGCAGCAAACGGTGGTCCGCCGTTGACATCGCGAATAGCGACAAAGAGCACATCATCACCTTTAATCAAAGGCAACAAACTGCTATTGACGGTTACGGTTACCTCGACACCTTGAGCCGCTTGCTCTTGCTGCGCGTTTACGTTAGCGCTGAGCTCATCCAAACTTGCCAGCGCTTGGGTATGATCGCCAGGCTTAGCGGCAATACTGCCGCGCAAACGGCTGATCCAGCTTTGTGCTTCGTCAAAGTTGCTGCTACGCGCCTCGCCCATTGCCATGAGCATCTGCGCGCCTTCGTGTTGCGGGTTTTTGGCCAGCAAATCTTGCAATACGCGGCGACTGTCGGCGTTGAGTTGACCCTCATTGGCAAAGAAGCTGATTTGGGCGTAAGTGGCGGCAATCTCTTCGTTATCTGGAGAGAGGCGGTACGCACGCGATAGGGCTTCGATCGCAGACGGCGTGGCCTCAAGCGATAAGAACAGCTCGGATAAGCGCATCCAACGATCAGGGTCATCAGCATGACGATGCACATTGGTCTGCATGGCACTAATAAGCTGATTGCCATCTTCAATTGCCCACGCAGGCGGCTGATCGATTTTACCCGTTAATAGATCATCAGCCACTTGACCGACTTTATCCTCGCTTGCCCAGAGATTGAATACAGGCGTACGATCACCGATTAATAAATAAGCTAGCGCTGCCAATACAGGTACCCATATCATCACAATCAAACGGCTTTTGACGCCGGGTACGACCATCGGCGTAATTTCACGCTGCGCATCGAGCAGCTGGCGCTCAAGCTCAAGCTTTTGGTTTTGATAATGAGTGTCGTCAATGACGCCGCTTTCTTTATCTGTTTGCAGCTCAGCGAGGCGCTCGCGGAACACTGCGACGTTGATATCGAGTAGCTGATTATCTACTGGATTCTCAGGTCTACGAGCCGCACGCAACCAAGGCATAACAACGATGACCGCTAGTACTAAGCTGATTAATAGGCTTAGGGCGATAAATAAGCCAAAAGTAGAAAATAGGGTCATTTTTTATCCTTTATGCT
>NZ_JBQQFC010000531.1:0-1106 GCF_052258445.1 Psychrobacter sp. T6-1 | reverse complement strand
TCTATTATGCTCGCTTTTGCTTTTGGACCGCTACTGGTCGGCTCGCTAGGTATCTCTGGTCTGTTTTGGCTGACCTCAGGGTTTGCGATTTTAGCGATGTTGCTATTGTTCGTCGTACCTACGCCGATGCGCGTCCTCAAGCATAATCTAGATAATAAATCGATCGGTGAGCAGCTTGCTACCGTCCTCAAAGTTGGTGATTTGAACCGTTTGCACATCGGTATTTTTGCCTTGCATTTAACCATGACAGCGATATTTGTGATTTTGCCGCATCAACTCTCTGAGGTCATGGGACTCTCTGTCCGTCAGCAAGGTTTGGTCTACTTGCCGCTATTATTTATTGGCTTTGCTGTCGCCATTCCCTTTATTATCATCGCTGAAAAAAAGCGCAAAATGCGTCAGGTGTTTTTGGGGGCAATGGCGCTCATGACGGTATCATTAGTATTGTTGGCCATAGGTAGCCAAGTTGGTGTTGGTATTATTTTGGGGCTTTTGCTGTACTTTATGGGCTTTAATTTACTAGAGGCGACCATTCCGTCATGGATATCTAAACGCGCACCTGTCGCTAATAAAGCCACGGCGATGGGGCTAAACTCCTCCAGCCAGTTCTTTGGGGCTTTTGTTGGTGGGGCGATGGGTGGTCTGCTGTTGACCCAATCCAATCTACTAGCATGGGGTATCTTGGCTGTCATTATGGGCGCAGCACTATTGCTTATCATACCGATATCTGACCCGCCTTATCTATCGAGTACCACTGTTACTATCCCCAAAAATATCGATATTCAGCACTGGTCACAACAAGTTATGGCAGTTGAAGGCGTTGATGAATTAGTGGTCATGGCAAAGGAACAAGTCGCTTATCTAAAGCTCGATAAGACGCAGCTGACCGACTCCTCAAAAGCGCAATTGGCAGATTTGGCGCAAAGTCCGTTAAATATTTAGAAGCTGATTTAATCTCAACTATCTAAATTTTTTGGCGTAGGCTGGGTCAAAAACTCAGCCTACAACAGTAGTTCACGCTAAGTCGAGAGTAAGGTATGATATAAAATATGTCGTAAATACTAAGATCAGATTAAGATTAACGTATCTTTAATAGTGGCAGTGCT
>NZ_JBQQFC010000530.1:0-1112 GCF_052258445.1 Psychrobacter sp. T6-1 | reverse complement strand
TCGTCGACCACTTCAACCAGTTCAGTCATAATCGGGCAGCGTCCATGTTTGAGATACCATAAGGTATCAGGATCAAAGGGAGGTCGATTAGGCGAGCGCCATTTGGCACGACTTGCCAGATATCTATCAGTGAGCGGCGTTGGTGTGCCAACGTTGCTTACTTGCGCTAGCGCATCACAGATACGCTCAACGCGTTCAGGTTCACGCAGTGGCGACACCAGCGTTTGCGCATCTAGGCTTTGCGAGTGCTCTTGAACTGGCGTCTTACTATCTATGCTAGCGGCCTGCTGGACATTTTTGGCAGCCGTAGTCGGCAAGTCATCTTGCTCTGGTCCAAATGACTGTAGCATTCTTGCCAAACTCAATACCATGACTGGCCCTACTCCTCGCCTGTTATTTTAATACTAACGTTTAACCAAACTTGCGGCAGTTTTGCTTATTGATTTATAGCTTGCAAGCCGTGACTTGATATCGTATCTTAACAGCTTTTTGCCCTGCTGCCAGTAAGCAAACGTCACCATTTCTCTCTGATTATTTGAGCAAATTACTATGAACGCCCCTGATTATCTCTCTGGTTTTTTGCTTGGCTTATCGCTCATCATTGCCATTGGCTCGCAAAACGCTTTTGTCCTCAAACAAGGGCTCAAACGCGAGCATATCTTTTATATCTGCCTATTTTGCGCAGTAAGTGATGCGCTACTCATCGCAGCGGGCGTGGCAGGGTTTAGCACAGTGACCGCCCGCTTTCCACAGGTGGTAAGTATTGCCAAGATCGCAGGCGTGCTGTTCTTATTAGGGTACGGTTTGCAGAGTCTATACGCAAGCTTGCGTGTCTCTCATGCTTTGACTGTCGAGGGGCAAGTGGTCACCAGCCTAAAAAAATCCCTGCTACTGTGCTTTGGATTTACTTGGCTCAATCCGCACGTCTACCTAGATACCTTGGTGCTCGTTGGCATGGTTTCAACAGGCGCAAGTAGTAAGCTTACCTTCGCACTCGGCGCCGTCAGTGCCTCTTTTATATTCTTTTTTGCGCTCGGATATGGGGCGAGGCTACTACAACCTTTATTTATCAAACCAAAAGCGTGGAATATACTGGACGCGTTCGTTGGTTT
>NZ_JBQQFC010000529.1:0-1120 GCF_052258445.1 Psychrobacter sp. T6-1 | reverse complement strand
ACCCGTATCGCCAAGCAAACGGCTGATACGACCTGCTGCCATAAGCGCAAGATAACAGAACAAGCTGATTAGTAAACCTGCAATCAATACTGCAGACACCTTTAGAATACCAGATACTTGCGAGGAGTAGATGATGACGGTTGAAATACCGCCAGGCCCTATCATCATTGGAATAGCGAGCGGTACAACGGCAGCGGCAGTACTTGGTGCAGCGTGTTTATCGTATTCGATGTCAAAATTCTCTTGATCGGGCTTAACCGGATTGCCATCGCCATTCATCATATTAAGGGCAATCAAAAATACCAATATCCCGCCTGCCAGCTGAAACGAGCCGATAGAGATACCAAGAGCTTTGAGTAACAGCTCCCCTGCGACGGTAAAAAAGCTAATGGTAATAAAAATAGTCAAGCAAGCGATACGCGCCACTTTACGTCGATTGATCATCGAGTAGCCGCGAGTTAGATCCAAAAATAGGGTCAAGGCACTAAAGGGGTTGATCAAGACCACAAAAGCCAAGATGATTTTGATAATTTCAGTATCCACTGAGCGCTCACTTATCTATCATAAAACTTCAGCAAAAAAATAAGGCCACCGTGCGTATGCAGCGGTGACCCAGTAGGTATTTAGTAGCGCTATTATATCATAAGTACATGAGCCGATTAAATCATTAACTACCGCTAATTCTGATACCTTATGGTAACCGGTAAATTATTGATAACTAAGCACTAAAATCAAGTCCGATATCAAGCGCGGTGGTGCTGTGAGTCAAATAGCCCATCGCAATAAAATCAACTCCCGTCTTAGCGACTGCTTGTACACTCTCGGGCGTGATACCGCCTGAGGCTTCCGTCTTAGCGCGGCCTTGACACATAGTAACCGCTTGCGTGAGTATCTCAGGTGACATATTGTCAAGTAGCACCAGCTGCGCGCCGGCGTCCAAAGCCTGCTCTAGCTGCTCTATCGTATCAACCTCGACCTCGATAGGTAGCAGGTGACCTGCAAAATCTTGCGCCTGCTTGATAGCGGTTGCGATATCCCCTGCAATAGCGATGTGATTATCTTTGATCAAAATAGCATCATCAAGCCCTAAGCGGTGATTACGCCCGCCGCCGCAGCGTAC
>NZ_JBQQFC010000528.1:0-1126 GCF_052258445.1 Psychrobacter sp. T6-1 | reverse complement strand
GTCAATAGGCACTGAGTTAATGCGGCATCGGACGTATCGTCAAGATCTGCTCGCTGCGACCAAAGGGTCCCTGCACATCATGAAGCACCGCACTGGTCACGCCAATACCATCTTCGCCGTACTGCTGCACCGCCTCGATTCCGAGCCAAGCCCCTTTTGGCTCTCGGTGCATGTGAATTTGCAGGTCAGTATTGGGGAACATCCATTCAAGCTTTGAGAGCCCAAGACCAAGCCTTGGCACCACGCCATTCGCCGTATCTACCATACCCAATAGATGCACCACATCGCTTGTCGGCGTCCCCTCTACCATCTCCAAATCATTGGTGATCCAGACCATACCCCGACCTGCGCGGCGATTAGCATCAGAGACCAAGCTTACGGTTTTGATAAAACCGCCCGGCCAGCCTTTCATGCCATCCCAGCTCTGCAAATCTTCAGGCTGGTGTTTGGCTGGCGCGTCCTCTAACCCTGCAATGACGCTAGTGTCTTGCGTCATGAGTCGCCAAGCGCGGGCAATGATACAATCGCGACCACGGCTACTCATGACCGCCTCGACAAGCTCAATGGTTCTACCTGGACGAATACAGCGCGTAGTAATCGTAAAGTCGTCGAGCGGTATTAGCCCCAAAATATCTAAGCTAATACGCGCAACACGCATGTTGTCTTGCAGATTAAAGCCAATGAGCTCAGAGGTCAGCAGGCCTGTCGCTGGTGCCATATGCTGCTCATGCTCATTCCAAGCGCCTTGTGCATGTTTGGTGGGGCGATACTGCGCCACCGTGCTACCGTCTTCTTGCTGCTGACGGCCGATAAATTCATAATATGCGGCCATAATTAACCTTCATTTAATTGAGTGAGATCTTGTTGTCTCATTTTTAAAATTCTGCGAGCTTTGATAATAAAGAAAAGTAAAACCACCATAAGCAACGTTAGCGCGGCATAAAAAAGACTTTTTTCTCTGATAAAGTGGATCATATTGATACTTAGTACAAAGATAACCATAACAATTACAAATAGGTTTATCTTCAACTGTTTAGCAATCTGAGCACTATCAGCAGTAGCTAAGTCAAACTTTGTCCTATGTTTTTTCATGACGTCTTCTCTTACCCTTATTTCTCTTACTCTT
>NZ_JBQQFC010000527.1:0-1129 GCF_052258445.1 Psychrobacter sp. T6-1 | reverse complement strand
CTCTTGCGCGCCCGCCTTGAGACTTTAATTCCGCAAGGCTATGGTAAATTGGCCAAATTAGCAGGTGATCTGCGTAGTGAGGTCAAAGCAAAGATCCCAACGCTAACAGCTCGTCGCCAGTTTTGGGAGCGCGCCTTTGAAGGCCAAGTGAGCGCCCTAGTATTCGCAGGTAACGAGGCTGAGGCGACTGCGCTATTAAAGGCTGATCTAGATAAAACAGCGGCGCAGATTGCAGTATCTAAAACCACACCTGTCAGCGCCTCAAAAACACAAGAGGATGCGCCTAATACGTTAAGCGCTCATGCACCTGTCCCACAAGATAGTGCTAATGATAAGCAAAACGAACACCATAAGTACGCCCAGCCTGTTGGTGAAGTCTATATCGTTGGCGCAGGCCCAGGTGATCCTGAGCTATTAACCTTTAAAGCACTGCGTCTCATGCAACAGGCCGATATTGTCTTTTACGATGCGCTAGTCTCGCCGCAAGTGCTTGATCTGTGCCGACGTGATGCGGACAAGGTCTATGTTGGCAAAAAACGTAGCAATCATGCGGTCGCGCAATTGGGTATCAATGAGCTGTTAATCAACGAGGCCAAAAAAGGTCGCCGCGTGGTGCGCCTAAAAGGTGGTGATCCGTTTATCTTTGGTCGCGGCGGTGAGGAGATTGAGAGCCTACGCGCGCAGCATATCCCTTATCAAGTCGTGCCAGGCATCACGGCCGCCAACGCCGCTGCTAGCTATGCTGGTATTCCGCTCACCCACCGCGATCATTCGCAATCTGTGCGCTTTGTCACAGGATTCTTAAAGGCAGGCGCACCTAACAATAATTTTAAAAGCTTCGTAAATACTGACGAGACCGTGGTCTTTTATATGGGCTTGCATTCCTTGCCGCGTCTGACCGAAGGCTTGATAGATGCAGGCCGCGCCGCTGACACCCCTATCGCTATTGTCTCAAATGCTAGTATGCCCAATCAGCAAGTGTTAACAGGGACTCTCGATACGATTGTTAAGCTGCAAGAGCAAAAGCAATTACCAACGCCTGCTCTTCTTATCATGGGTGATGTGGTGGCATTGCATCATGATTTGGCTTGGTACAATCAAAACGATGCCACTAGTGTTACGGATAATA
>NZ_JBQQFC010000526.1:0-1131 GCF_052258445.1 Psychrobacter sp. T6-1 | reverse complement strand
GCAGTATTACTCGGTGAAGACGTCACTCAATTAAGTCTAGAGTTTAAGCACTGGATCAACCAGCTGCCAGAGAATACACGCTGGCGTGAGCTGACTCGCTTGACCAATCAGATGATTCGCTCCAAGGCGTTTAATGATTTTAAACTGATCAGTCGCGAGTTCAACATTATCTTGCAACAAGGGGTTTAAAGCCGTTATATATGTACTACTAATAACAAAATAATAAGAGGACAATATGAAACTTCAAATCAGTCATCAGACCAATTACTATTATGGCGAGCAGGCGCAGCGCAGCGTACAGTATATCCGTATGACACCTATGAATCTGCCGCATCAAACCATTCATCGCTGGGATGTGCTATTGCCCAAAGTCGCAACCAACCTAAAGGACGGTTTTGGTAATGAGTGGCTCACTTTGAGCCGTAACGAGACCCATGATAATTTGCAAATGCAGGCCTCAGGTATCGTTGAGATCAATACTGATACCGAGCGCTTAGAGGACTTAGCGCATGTCCCCTACTTGCTGTTTACAGTTCAAAGCCCGCTGACTCAATGCTCAGAGGCCATGCGTGAGTTTGCCGCGCCATTTTTGCAAAATGTCACTCACGAGAGCCTCAAGACTTTGGCTAATGAGCTGATTATGATTATGCCTTTTGTCAAAAACGTCACGCATGTCGGCACCACCGCAAGCGAGGCGTTTGAATTAAAGGCAGGCGTCTGTCAGGATCATACCCATGTATTTTTGAGTCTACTGCGAGATCAACAAATCCCCGCCCGCTACGTCTCAGGCTATTTGTATGACGACACCGAAAACCATATGGCAAGTCACGCTTGGGCAGAGGTGTACTTAGATGGTTACTGGTATACTTTTGACATATCCAATCAAGCGTTTGCCCCTAACTCACACGTTTATGTCGCTATCGGGCGTGATTATCTAGACACCGCGCCAGTACGCGGAGTGCGTATGGGCGGCGGTTATGAGAATCTTTACAGTCAAGTCTTGGTCACACGGTTATCATAACCCCCTATTTAATTATTAACGTAAAGGAGTATATATGACTTATTGTGCCGCCATCCGCTTAGAGGATGGCTTGTTGTTTGCCAGTGATACCCGTACCAATGCAGGCGTCG
>NZ_JBQQFC010000525.1:0-1131 GCF_052258445.1 Psychrobacter sp. T6-1 | reverse complement strand
CGACGCCTGCATTGGTACGGGTATCACTGGCAAACAACAAGCCATCCTCTAAGCGGATGGCGGCACAATAAGTCATAGGGTTATCCTTTGTGTTAATAAATGAGGTGGTTATGATAACCGCGTGACCAAGACTTGGCTATAGAGACTCTCGTAACCGCCGCCCATACGCACCCCGCGTACTGGGGCGGTATCTAGATAATCACGCCCGATAGCGACATAAACGTGTGAGTTAGGGGCAAACGCCTGATTGGAGATATCAAAAGTATACCAGTATCCGTCCAAATATACCTCCGCCCAAGCGTGACTTGCCATATGGTTCTCGGTGTCGTCATACAGATAGCCTGAGACGTAGCGGGCAGGGATCTGCTGATCTCGCAATAAACCCAAAAACACATGGGTATGATCCTGACAGACGCCCGCCTTTAATTCAAACGCCTCGCTTGCGGTGGTGCCGACATGCGTGACGTTTTTGACAAAAGGCATGATCATAATCAGCTCATTGGCCAAAGTCTTGAGGCTATCGTAAGTGACGTTTTGCAAAAATGGCGCGGCAAACTCGCGCATGGCCTCTGAACACTTAGTCAGCGGGCTTTGAACCGTAAACAACAGATAGGGGACATGCGCTAAGTCCTCTAGACGCTCGGTATCGGTATTGATCTCAACGATACCTGAGGCCTGCATTTGCAAATTATCATGAGTCTCGTTACGGCTCAAGGTGAGCCACTCATTACCAAAGCCATCTTTTAAGTTGGTTGCGACTTTGGGGAGTAGCACATCCCAGCGATGAATGGTTTGATGCGGCAGATCCATAGGCGTCATACGAATGTACTGTACGCTGCGCTGCGCCTGCTCGCCATAATAGTAATTGGTCTGATGACTGATTTGAAGTTTCATACTGTCCTCTTATTATTTTGTCCATTTGACTAAACTTGTATTAACGCGCTAAACCCCTTGCTGCAAGATAATGTTGAACTCGCGGCTGATCAGTTTAAAATCGCTAAACTGCTTGGAGCGAATCATCTGATTGGTCAAGCGGGTCAGCTCACGCCAGCGCGTATTCTCTGGCAGCTGGTTGATCCAGTGCTTAAACTCTAGACTTAATTGAGTGACGTCTTCACCGAGTAATACTGC
>NZ_JBQQFC010000524.1:0-1133 GCF_052258445.1 Psychrobacter sp. T6-1 | reverse complement strand
CAAAACTTAATGGCAGTGACCGATGACTTTAAAGAAGGTATTAGCGCTTTTATGGAGAAGCGTAAGCCAGTTTATCAGGGTAAGTAAGTCCTAAAAATACCCTTTATTTTGGCAAAAGTTTATTAATAAAGGGTTTTTAGGTTCTTAATAGTTAAACACTATATTTTGATTTTAAATGATATGTTTTGGCTGTATTTTTAATATTATCTAAAATTAAATAATAATCTCAAGCTTACTTTGCTGGCGGACCCCATTGATTGGTTTCACGCTTAGTATCGCTAGCCATAAACACTAGCAATATGATAGAGCCTATTAGCGGCACAATGGATATCAAAAACCACCATCCTGAGCGATTAGTATCGTGAAGGCGGCGTATAGAAACAGCAATGCCAGGTAAGAATAGCCCAAGCACAACTATAATATAAAACAGCCCAGTTTCCGAGCTAAATATAATTGCATCGAGCACCATCGCTGCGATGATCAAGCCCATTTGCACTAAGAAGAAATACCAATATTCTTTACGGCGAGCGCGATCAGAGAAGTTAACATAGTTTCTCAAGCCTTTTTTAAACCAATCAATAATCCCGTAGTTTGCTTCTGCAGCATGATTATTATTGACAGTATTCTGTGGTAAGGGTGGCGGCGTCGCTTTATCAAGCATATTTTTAATTTCCATAGTGATAATCAGTTAGAACAAAGTTGCTCACTAAAAATAAGCGAACGCTTTTGATTATAATCACTCAATAAAAGTTTGCAAACTTTATTTATATTTTGTTTTGTCATAACATAAAAAACCCCGTATCACTTAGATACGGGGTTTATTTTTATCTTGCTAAGTAGCTTGAAAGCAAATACTAGGTCAACTGAGCAACGTTAATTTTATCCGCTTCTTCAGTGTACTCTTCCATACGGTCAAAGTTCATGTACTGATACACTTCCTCGCCCATGCTGTTGAGCATGCCAGCGTATTGCTGGTACTCATCGTTAGTTGGCAATTTACCAAGTACTGCGGCTACTGCAGCAAGCTCTGCAGAAGCAAGATATACATCAGCGCCCTGACCTAGACGGTTCGGGAAGTTACGGGTAGAAGTCGATACCGCAGTAGAGTTCGGTGCGATACGTGCTTGGTTACC
>NZ_JBQQFC010000523.1:0-1134 GCF_052258445.1 Psychrobacter sp. T6-1 | reverse complement strand
GGCGACGTCATAGCGCTTATCGTAGCTATCCTCGCCAGTCCCTGTAAGTGAGCCAAAGACAATCGCCTGCTGATCCTGAAATACACCTGCTAGGTACAAATCATAGAGCATACGCTCAATGCGATAAGGCTGCTCGCCGACGTCCTCTAAGAACACAATACCGCCATCGATACGCGGCAGATACGCGCTACCTGCTAGCGATGACACCACACTCAGATTGCCGCCCCATATCGTACCTGTCATCGCCTGACTATCCTTGGTTGCCAAAATAGCAGGCAGATTGTCGCCAGTGAGCGCCGCACTATTGATCTCTATGCTCAGATTTGGATCGCTAAGCGCTTGGGCGAACTGACGGCAGCTGACTTGATCTGGCGTTATTTTGCCAAACTCGCTATAGAGCATAGGCGCGGCAAGCGAGCTCATAGCGCCTTGTGCCAGTAGTGCGCACTGAATGGCGGTCACATCGCTAAAGCCTGCTAGTATCGTACCGCGCTCTGTCATGATACGTCCTAATGTCGCCCAGTCGATCATAGGCAGCATGCGCATGGCCCCGTAGCCACCGCGCACGCCAAGGAGCAATTTGGGCGCGGCTATCGCCCCTGTAGCGATGTTCTGTAAGTCGCCGGCGCGCTGCGAGTCCGTACCAGCAAAACGCAAATACTGGCGGCTAACGATACTAGGATTATCCACTCTAAACCCAGCGCAAGCCAAACGCTGGAGTCCCAATGCATTGCGCTCATCACTACCGCCGACGTTGGAGCTGGCAAATAGTCGCGTCTCGATAGTAGGCGTAATACAAGTAGGCGGCGCGAATGCTGATGACACAGGGTCACGGGCAACTGTCCTTGGCAAATCATCCTTGGTTAGCGGACTACTATCAAAACCATCAAGCGCTAGTGTGCTTGCTACACTTGGCTTTGCCAGCATACCAATGCTTGCACCTGCGCCTAAACGCTGTAAAAACTGGCGACGGTTTAGTCTTGATAAGATAGTAACCATTGATATACCTTTTAATAATTTGACTGATGCTAGGGCGTGTTTGATAATTCACAAATACGCACTGACAGAGACTATTTTTTAGTCGATTCAAAGATAAAAATAGTAAGTTTAGTCATTCTAAGCGTCTATTTTTAT
>NZ_JBQQFC010000522.1:0-1135 GCF_052258445.1 Psychrobacter sp. T6-1 | reverse complement strand
CCCTTTTAACCGCTCTCGTTTAATGGTGCTTTTGCGAGAGCAGTATTCGTTATAAGTACCCTTTAAACTTCATTTATTACATCAAGGCGACCGGTAAAAATGGTGCAAATACTAGCGTCATCTTGGCGTAATTGCAAACAGCCATTACTATCTATACCGCAGGCGTGACCTACGATTTTGTGTTCTTGAGCGCGGTGAGTTTGCGTGACGCATACTTTTAGGTCTGCTAGCGCATCTACCGCCTCAAACTGCTGTATAAAATCATTTAAATAGTGTGGGTTGATGCTAGCACGCTCAAGCGCTATTTGCGCAAAACAAGTCATCGCTGACAACAGAGCATCGCTCACTTGCTCGTAAAGAGTTATCAAACTCGGTATGTCATTATTATTATCTGTCTTAACCAATTGCTCAATGTCTTGCAAGCTTATTGCTTGATAACTCATACCTTCAGCAGTTTTTGCGGTGAGCGTAGGCGTAGTTGCCACATTTAGACCGACGCCGATGACAACGCCCAACATTTTGCCATCGCGTAATACCGGTTCTATTAATATCCCTGCCAGTTTGCTAAAAGGCGTCACCCTTTTATCTAGAGTGGTATCAACGCTTTGCTGGGCATAAAAGCCCAAATCATTAGCCCATTTGACACCGATAGGAGTTAAGTTTTGCCTTATTAGCTGCTCATTTATCATTTCTATCACAGGCATAGTAGCCAGCTTTACGCCTACAATTAACGATAGCAGTCCGCTGACAGGCGCTTGATACGGATGATATAGAGATAAATACACATTGCCTGCTGGCGACTGCCATGAGCGCTGATGCTGTCCGCGCCCACCACTTTGCATCTGCGCGGTCAAAAGATGTACTTTGTCACCGTCCAGAGTACCTGCTTCTATGTCTGCTATCAGCTCGCTATTGGTTGAGACGCTACTTGTAAGGTGACGATGATTAAGGTTGGATAATAAGCTAGATAACATAGCGGATACGCTCGTAAGTTTCGTCAGCATTTAAAAAGGGTGGCGTCAGTATTATCATGCAACTGTTTTTAATATGGTAAATTAAATATAAAACTGTCGTGTAAGTTTAAACGCGCTACTGGTATAAATTTTACTTGCGTGCTGTGCCTACGCCGCTTGAT
>NZ_JBQQFC010000521.1:0-1136 GCF_052258445.1 Psychrobacter sp. T6-1 | reverse complement strand
ATCACGCAAGCTAATGGTGCAAAGACCTCTTCTTGGTTAATATCCCAGCTGTTTTCGGTCTCAGTAAACAAGGTTGGTGCCATGTAATAACCGTCGTGGGCCATCTCTAGGCGCTCGCCACCATAAGCTAGGTTGGCACCAGACTGCTTGCCTTTTTCGATCCAATCCATGTTTGCTGCCAGCTGTTTATCATCGACTACTGGTCCCATAAAGATACCGTCATCTAGAGCGTGACCGACTTTTAGCGTTTTCATCCGCTCGATCATGGCATCAACGAAAGCGTCGTGTACGCCGTCCATGACGATCAAGCGTGAAGAGGCGGTACATTTTTGACCTGAACCACCGAACGCACCAGCGATTGCCGCGTCCACAGCGACTTGCATATCAGCATCATCAGCGATGATCAAGGCGTTTTTGCTGCCCATTTCAAGCTGGCAACGCACAAAGTTTGGCGCAGTAGCCGCAGCGACTTTGCGACCTGTCGGTACTGAGCCTGTAAAGCTGACCGCGTCGATATCTTTTGAGTGAATAAGCGTATCACCGACCGATGAGCCGCCGCCTAATAGCAAATTAAACGTGCCCTCAGGCAGTCCTTGACGATGAATAATCTCAGCCATAGCGACTGCGCTGGCGGGCGTCAAGTTTGCAGGTTTCCAGATGACACTATTACCAAAGGCTAACGCCGGCGCGATTTTCCAAACCGCCGTTGCCGTCGGGAAGTTCCAAGGCGAGATAATCGCGACCACGCCAACCGCTTCACGAGTGACTTCGACTTTGACCCCAGGGCGGACTGAATCTGCAGTATCACCGATTTGACGTAATACTTCGGCCGCATAGTAATGAAAGAACTGCCCTGCGCGGTAAATCTCGCCGCGACCTTCCGCAAATGGCTTACCTTCCTCACGTGAAAGCAATGTACCCAATTCATCACAGCGGGCGATCATCTCATCGCCGATCGCTTGCAAGATAGATTGTTTTTTCTCAAGTGGCGTCGCTTCCCATTTTGGCTGAGCATGGCGGGCAGCAGCGATAGCGTCTTTGACTTGATCTGCGCTTGCCTGCGCAAAATCGCCAATGCTTTCACTAGTGTCTGAGGGATTGATGTTGTTGATAGTATCGGTGCCCGCTTGCCACTC
>NZ_JBQQFC010000520.1:0-1137 GCF_052258445.1 Psychrobacter sp. T6-1 | reverse complement strand
ACTACGAGTCTCACCCATTGCCATGAGCATTTGAGCCCGTTCATGCTGCGGATTCTTAGCTAATATAGCTTGTAATAGACGGCGAATATTGGCGTCTAACTGACCTTCATTAACAAAAAAACTAGTCTGAGCATAAGTAGTAGCAATCTCCTCGTTATCAGGTGCTAAACGATAGGCACGCGATAAGGCTTCTAACGCAGAGTCAGTCGCCTCCATCGATAAGAAAAGTTCAGATAGGCGCATCCAGCGATTAGGATCATCAGCGTTACGATGGACGTTGGTCTGCATAGCGCTAATCAACTGACGACCGTTTTCAGTCGCCCACTTTGGTGGCTTATCAATCTTAGCCGTCAATAGGTCATCAGCCACTTGTCCTACTTTGTCCTCGCTTGTCCACAAATCAAACACGGGCGTACGATTGCCTATTAGTAAGTACGCCATTGCAGCCAATATTGGGATCCAAGCTGCGACAATTAAACGGCTTTTGACATCAGGGGTGACCATAGGTGTTATCTGACGCTGCACATCTAATAGCTGACGCTCCAGTTCCAGCTTTTGATTTTGATAATGGCTATTATTAATAGTACCGCTGTCTTTATCTGTTTGTAGCTCAGCTAAACGTTCGCGAAATACTGCAACATTAATATCTAGCAGTTGATTGTCTATTGGTTTGGACTGCAAACGCGGTGCTCGTAGCCATGGCATAATAGCAATTAGCGCAAATATAAGAGCAATCAGCAAGCTTAGAGCTACAAATAAGCCAAAAGTAGAAAATAGAGTCATTTTTTGTCCTCTATGCTAGTAATATCGTGGTCGACATTCTCAGCTTGCGATAATAGACGATCAAGCTCAGCCTTTTCCGCAGAGGTCAAGGCAGCAGTACTGTTCACTGTAACGCCGTTTTGGCCACGGGCGACAACTTGGCGGCGTTTACTTTGCCAAAACCAACCAACAATTAAGACGAGCAATAATAGTGGTGGAAAAAACCATAGGATCCATGTCGATGGTCGCATAGGCGGCTTGTAGCTAATAAAGTCACCGTAGCGCTCTTGCATATAGGCGCGTATTTCAGCATCACTACGTCTATCTTTAATTAAATCATAGACTTTTTGCTTTAGATCCTGTGCAATCGGTGCA
>NZ_JBQQFC010000519.1:0-1137 GCF_052258445.1 Psychrobacter sp. T6-1 | reverse complement strand
ACAAAACGCAGATGCGACATAACGAGAAGGCGCGCCGCTTCGACATCGCCTTCATCGTAATAACGATGAGCCAGCTCTTGCTCTTGTGTTGGCGTTAGGATAGGGATTTGATGCACAGTATTAATGTATGCCCCTAAGTTCACGCCAGGCGCTGACAGATGCGTTGGCATCGCAGGCACCAAGTCACGGGTACTGGTATCGCCCAATTTACTCGCATCATAAGGTGGTCTTTGTGCGGCAGCCTTGAGCGCTGCGGTACGAGCTTCACTTTTTGCAGGCGTCAAGGTTTTGCCTGCCGCTGTTTTTATATTAGACGTCTCATCATTTTGCACAGCATTGTCTGGCGCAGTTTTGTCTTGCACCTTGTCGTTTTTTTTGCGGTTGTTATTGTCGCTTGCTGATTTAGTAGCCATATTCTTGACCTTGAGTGTTTTTAACTAAGTATTTATAACTAAGTAAGCAAAGGTGTATTTGTATTAATTGTAAAGGATAGAGACGCTTAGTTACTATCAGTTTTGGTAATGATGAAGTGATATATTGTATCGAATGATGTTGCTAGATTGCTATCTGGCTCTATCTCACTTGTAGTGTTGACTGCCAAAGATAATGAGCTTGTAGCTTTTGTTATCTGACTTTGCTCACAAAAAGCGACAATATCTGCTTGTGAGTTGGGGTCAGTTGCGACGATATAGAGTGAGTCACCGTCTACTACTTGCCGCAGCGCCACTTTAGTTTTAAGTAGTGGCATAGGGCAAGATAGATTGCGCCCATCGACGAATGCTGTTATGGACAAATCTGCAATAGAATTTGCCAAGGATGCTTGATCACTATCTTTAGGGAGGCGCTCAATCAAATCCTGTACGACTGATCGCTCAGTAGCAGATAGCTTTGAGAGGTCGTAATAAGTGGTAGAAGTAGGTTCGATGGACATAGGAGTAAGCCCCTTTATACAGTAGCGTGTCATTGTAGCAAATAGCGGTAGCTCAGTCGTCTCTGAAATGTTTAACAGCATGTTTGACTCGCCAAAATCACAAGCAAGTGTTACTAAAAAGTGACGCCTGCTTGGATATTGGTAGCTATCAGCAGACTAAAATTGATTTGCGCCAAACAAGCTCGTATAGTCAAAGCTGATATCTG
>NZ_JBQQFC010000518.1:0-1137 GCF_052258445.1 Psychrobacter sp. T6-1 | reverse complement strand
TGCACCGATTGCACAGGATCTAAAGCAAAAAGTCTATGATTTAATTAAAGATAGACGTAGTGATGCTGAAATACGCGTCTATATGCAAGAGCGCTACGGTGACTTTATTAGCTACAAGCCGCCTATGCGACCATCAACATGGATCCTATGGTTTTTTCCACCACTATTATTGCTCGTCTTAATTATTGGTTGGTTTTGGCAAAGTAAGCGTCGCCAAGTTGTTGCCCGTGGTCAAAGCGGCGTCACAGTGAACAGTACTGCTGCCTTGACCTCTACGGAAAAGGCTGAGCTTGATCGTCTATTATCGCAAGCTGAGAGTGTCGACCACGACATTACTAGCCTAGAGGACAAAAAATGACTCTATTTTCTACTTTTGGCTTATTTGTAACTCTAAGCTTGCTGATTGCTCTTATATTTGCGCTGATTGCTATTATGCCATGGCTACGAGCACCGCGTTTGCAGTCCAAACCAATAGACAATCAACTGCTAGATATTAATGTTGCAGTATTTCGCGAACGTTTAGCTGAGCTACAAACAGATAAAGACAGCGGTACTATTAATAATAGCCATTATCAAAATCAAAAGCTGGAACTGGAGCGTCAGCTATTAGATGTGCAGCGTCAGATAACACCTATGGTCACCCCTGATGTCAAAAGCCGTTTAATTGTCGCAGCTTGGATCCCAATATTGGCTGCAATGGCGTATTTACTAATAGGCAATCGTACACCCGTGTTTGATTTGTGGACAGCTGAGGACAAAGTAGGACAAGTGGCTGACGACCTATTGACAGCTAAAATTGACAAGCCGCCATCATGGGCGTTTGAAGATGGTCGTCAACTGATTAGCGCCATGCAAACCAATGTTCATCGTAATGCTGATGATCCTAATCGCTGGATGCGCCTATCCGAGCTTTTCTTATCTATGGAGGCAACTGATTCTGCGCTGGAAGCCTTATCTCGTGCCTATCGTTTAGCTCCTGAAAATGAAGAAATCGCCACCACTTATGCTCAGACTAGCTTTTTCGTTAATGAAGGTCAGTTAGACGCCAATATTCGCCGTGTATTACAAGCTATATTAGCTAAGAATCCGCAGCATGAACGGGCTCAAATGCTCATGGCAATGGGTGAGACTCGTAGT
>NZ_JBQQFC010000517.1:0-1143 GCF_052258445.1 Psychrobacter sp. T6-1 | reverse complement strand
GCTGATAACGTCTTCGCGGTTTAAGTCCGTATCATCAAACAATCCATTGGTCGCGTCTAATAGATAATCGACTTCTTCATTGGTAATGCCGACCTCTTGATCATCTAAAGGCGGGTGATCCAAATCAGTGGTGCCAAGGACGGTACGGTTTTCCCACGGAAAGACGAATACCGCTCTTTTATCAGTAGGATGTAAAAAGGTATAAGCTTGCGAGGTAGGTAAGCGCTCTTGACTGACCACTAAGTGACTACCGCGTGAGGGTCGGATTTGCTTATGGAAGCTTTGCTCGGTTTCATTACTGGCTTGCATACGTAAGGTATCGGCCCAAGCGCCTGTGGCACTGACCACGACTTTGGCATAAACGTTATAAGTCTGATCGCTATCTTTAGAAGCGGTGTCTTTTAAAGTTGCGCCAACGACTAAGCCTTGTTCATTGGTGATAAGCGACTCGGCTTTCAGGTAATTAATCGCCTGCGCGCCGTCATGGATGGCTTCGTCTAAAACGCGCATCACTAAGCGCGAGTCATCGGTGACGGCATCGCTAAACTGGCTGGCACCCAAAAACTTATCTTGCTTTATATTAGGATTTAGACGCAAAAAGGCGTCTTTTTTAAAATACTTAAAATAGCGCTTGCCCGCTATTCTGTCATAGACTCTTAATAAGGTATTAAATATCCACGGCGGTGGAAACTTACCTTTATAATGCGGCATGACGTAGTGCATCTCGTTGACCAGACCGTCTGCTTCAGTGAGCATACGCTCACGCTCACGGACGCTAAGTAAGGTGGTTTTGTAGTCGCCCGAAGCTATGTAACGCAATCCGCCATGTACCATTTTGCTAGAGCGGCTGGAGGTGCCCCAAGCAAAGTCTTTTTGCTCGATAAGTAATACCGCTAGACCACGCCTTGCCGCTTCACGCGCAATGCCCGCCCCAGTAATACCGCCGCCGATAATGAGCATATCCCAAGGTTCAGATCGTGCTAGAGGCGCGAGGGCTTGCTGGCGTTGTTTGCTTTGAGTCATAAACCATTCTTCTTAATTAATAATTTATTAGACATAGTTGATTTCAAATAAACTAAGCCCTTTGTATTATGACGCGTGACTGGTATAAATTTTCCTTGCTTGCTTGCTTGCTTGCTTGCT
>NZ_JBQQFC010000516.1:0-1145 GCF_052258445.1 Psychrobacter sp. T6-1 | reverse complement strand
AAAGCCAAGCTGCAGACCAATTAATAAAAACAATGCTAGTAAAGATATCGCCAGCACAATCTCAGGCGACATCATCAATACAAATAATAGTCCGTTTAATAGCCCTTTGCCGCGGAACTGATAGCGGTGTAAGGCGAGAGCCGTCAGTGTCCCAATCAAGGTTGAGACCGTTGCCGCGACCAATCCCAACACAATGGAGTGCCAAAACGCATCAAGCATGGCTTGGTTATTGAACAAAGACTCATACCATTTAAGGCTAAAGCCGCCCCAGTTGTAGCTGATCTTTGACTCATTAAAAGACATCACAACCAAGACAATAATGGGCAAATACAGTAGCGTATAAATGAGTCCCAGATAACCTTTGGCGGCGATACGGCCTATCTTTTGTGTACGTAGGCTCGACATTACGCCACCTCATTGAAGTCAGTTTTGCCGATACGCTTACTACTAGCGCGATAGGCTAGGAGCAACACCGCCATCGCTAACGTTAACAGCACACTCGCTGCCGCGCCGAACGGCCAATCACGCGCATCCAAAAATTGGTTTTTGATGATATTACCGACTAGCAAATTGCGCGAGCCGCCTAAGACATCAGCGACATAGAACATCCCCATCGCCGGCAATAACACCAAGAGTACGCCTGAGATAATCCCCGGCGTGGTCAAGGGCAGCACCACATGCCAAAAGGTTTGCGTTTTTGAGGCGCCCAAATCTTGTGACGCCAGCAGCATATCATCGCGCAGATCCGTAAACACGGCATAGAGTGGCAACACCATAAAGGGAAATAATAAATACGTTAAACCCGCGATGACCGCGCCTTGCGTATATAAGATATTAATAGGGGTATCGATTATGCCAATGCCAAGCAATAATTTATTAATCAAACCGTTATTGGCAAATAGTAATTTGAGCGCATAAGTTCGTACTAAAGAATTGGTCCAAAAGGGCAATATCAATAACATCATCAGTAACGCCTGCCAGCGACCATTTGTTTTGGAGACGAGCCAAGCAAAGGGATAACCAAGCAGCAAACAGATCACGGTAGTAATCCCTGCCATCCAGAGTGAATGAACGAAGACCTCAAAATATAGCGGATCAACTAGGCGTATATAGCTCTCAATAGTGACCGGCAAGCTGATAAACGC
>NZ_JBQQFC010000515.1:0-1145 GCF_052258445.1 Psychrobacter sp. T6-1 | reverse complement strand
AAAGCCAAGCTGCAGACCAATTAATAAAAACAATGCTAGTAAAGATATCGCCAGCACAATCTCAGGCGACATCATCAGCACAAAGAGCAGGCCGTTTAATAGCCCTTTACCGCGAAAGTTATAACGATGGAGCGCAAGGGCAGTCAGCGTGCCTATCAAGGTGGAGACAGTGGCGGCGACCAATCCCAAAACGATAGAGTGCCAAAACGCATCAAGCATCGCTTGGTTGTTAAACAGTGACTCATACCACTTCAGGCTAAAGCCGCCCCAGTTATAGCCAATCTTGGACTTGTTAAAAGACATCACGACCAAGACAATAATGGGCAGATATAACAAAGCGTAAATCAGACCCAGATAGCCTTTAGCGGCGATGCTACCGATACTTACTGTACGAGGTTTAGACATTAGGCCACCTCGTTAAAATCAGTCTTGCCAATACGGCGAGAGCTTGCGCGGTAGGCGAGTAATAGCACTGCCATAGCGAGAGTCAAAAGCACACTTGCTGCCGCCCCGAAGGGCCAATCGCGGGCATCCAAAAACTGGTTTTTGATGATATTACCAACGAGCAAATTACGCGAGCCGCCTAAAATGTCTGCAACATAGAACATACCCATTGCAGGGAGCAATACCAGTAGCACGCCTGAGATAATCCCAGGCGTGGTCAGTGGCAGTACCACATGCCAAAAGGTTTGGGTTTTGGAGGCGCCCAAATCCTGTGATGCCAGCAGCATGTCACTGCGTAAATCGGTAAACACCGCATAGAGCGGTAGCACCATAAATGGAAACAGCAAATAGGTGAGACCTGCGATGACCGCGCCTTGGGTGTACAAAATATCGATGGGCGCATCGATGACGCCTATCGCGAGCAGGGTTTTATTGATGAGTCCATTATTGGCAAACAGCAGCTTGAGCGCATAAGTGCGCACTAAAGAGTTGGTCCAAAAGGGCAGGATAAGCAGCATCATAAGCAGCGGCTGCCAGTTGCCTTTGGCTTTTGACACCAGCCAAGCAAAAGGATAACCGAGCACTAAGCAAATGATGGTCGTGATACCTGCCATCCAGAGTGAGTGAACGAAGACCTCAAAATATAGCGGATCAACTAGGCGTATATAGCTCTCAATAGTGACCGGCAAGCTGATAAACGC
>NZ_JBQQFC010000514.1:0-1161 GCF_052258445.1 Psychrobacter sp. T6-1 | reverse complement strand
CGTGCTTTTGAGGGGCAAAACATACAAGTGGGACAAAGCGCTAGTCTCAAAAAGATGAATCTACCAGTGGCTCCATCAACTCAAGACTTTCACTCAAAACCGACTCAAAGCGGCGATAGTAGTCATTTGCCACAACATCACAATGCCATGCAAAAAATTCCGACAATCAACCCTATCCTCTAAACACAAAAAAACCAGCGGTTTATAAGCTGGTTTTTATTTGATGCTTTTAAGAGCTTGATTTGTCAAATACAGGCAACGGATCAAAACTAACCTCAGAGCGTGGTAGCCGCGCCACATCACGCATACGCCAATCAGCTGCGCCATCACTACTCACTTGTAGATAGTACTTGGCTTTGAGCGGGTCAATATCGACTTGAGCCGTATATTTATTACCGTCTTGATGTTTTAATACCACATCGCGATCTTTTTTGATATCAGTGGCATGAGAGATGGACAATTCTAGAGTATCAGGGTAGGTAAGCGCTGTGCCATTTTTGAGGGTACCTGTCTGCACACTTTGTTCAGGATAGTTGAGATAAAAGACAATATCGCCGTTCTCTGAAAAGCGCATATCACCATGCAACTCTAAATCGTAAGTGAGCTTATCTCGCGATACGTCATGATACAGAGTTTTGCCATCCATATACCAATCATCGCGCACCACGCTATCGCGAATCTGATAAGAGTAATACACGAAAAAAATACAAGCGACGACCACAAAGGCGGGTAAGCCAATGACAAAGATGATCACCATGTAGTTCTTGTACCAAGGCTGACTATCCTGATGCTTAAAGTTCGGTGATGAAGTAGACATAAAACACCTGCTATATAATTAATGACGTAACTTACTGTTTATTAACTATCAAGGTACTAACGAACAAGACCAAGTCATTAGTCTTGAGTGATAAAGACATTATCCTTACTCACGCTATACTTACCATCTTCGCTGACGACATTCAAAGTAATAGGCGTTTGTCCAGGTTCTACGACAGCAGGGTCGCCATAAACGCTAACGGACATATCAAAGCTCTCGCCAGCTACTAGTGGCACATCATTAAAGCGTAGCTGCAAACTTAAACCATCTTGTGGTTCCAAGGTAATCTTGTAGGTGTGTTCATCTTGAGTTTTGTTCGTTAACTTGACGATGTAGCTGTTCTC
>NZ_JBQQFC010000513.1:0-1162 GCF_052258445.1 Psychrobacter sp. T6-1 | reverse complement strand
CTTAGTCTTAGTCTTAGTCTCAATAATATCGATAGAAATAGAAACAACAACTATCGTCAAAACCAAATCAGCCTTACGTTATATTCAACCAACCTCTTACCTTTACTGATTGATATATGAAATATGCGACTAGTGCGGCGTCGGCCTTAACTCAATATCTGCAAAGAGGCGATACGCTACCGCTTACGCAGCTGCGTAGGCTTGGACTGATCTATAGCAGTTACCGATTAGTCATAAGTCTATTTTTCATACTGATGAGTTATGCTTCTATCGGTTCTGATGACAGCTCATTATTGCCAAGCTTACTACAGCAGACTGCTCTCGTTTTTTATGTCATCCTCAGTTTAATCTTGTTAGGTTTGTTTTATGTCGTGACCAAAGAGCCACGTCAGCAACTAATATTTGGCTTAGCGTTAGATATTGTGATCCTAAGCTTGCTGCTATATACCAATGGCGCGCCTGATTTACAGCTCACCATGCTCTATATGGTGGTCGTGGCGGCAAGCTTTATGTTGCTAAGCGGGTCACAGGCGTTGATCATCACCTTACTTGCGATTATCTTTGTTATTTACCAGCAGTTTTTTTATGCTATTGCTAATAGCATGAGCCTTAGCAATCTTGGCGACGCGCTCCTTATGTCCGCCAGCTTTTTGACCGTCGGGTTTTTGAGCTGGTCGATATCGCAACGTTTGGTACAAGTTGAAAAGCTAGCCGCTAAGCACTCAAACGAAGTAGAGCGGCTCAACACTATCAATCAAGAGGTTATCAAACAAATGGTCAACGGCGTCATTGTCATTGACCAAAAGCGCGTGGTTCTAGCCAACCGCGCCGCCCATCAGCTGCTCAATATCGCCTCGCGCTTTGAGGAGCAATTTAGTCAGCGTCATCCGCAGCTGTTTGCAGGTTGCCTGTCTGTTGCACCCGGTCAGTCACGTCTGTTTATTTATGAATTACCCAAATCAGATAGCGCCTCTATCGTCGGTAAACTGCGCGTACAACTCACTCCTTTAAAGGGTTCAAGTCAACTTATCATACTAGAAGATTTGCGCCGCGAACAAGCCAGCGCGCAGCAGTTAAAGCTGGCGTCTTTAGGTCAATTGACTGCCAGTATCGCACACGAAATCAGAAACCCTCTTGCCACTATCTCCCAAGCCAGCGAGCT
>NZ_JBQQFC010000512.1:0-1165 GCF_052258445.1 Psychrobacter sp. T6-1 | reverse complement strand
CCAAGTCCTTGGATCATCAATGGGTAAAAATTCAACCAAACCTAGTCCTAAATCTACCTCAGACGATACTTGAGTGGATACTAAAGCTTTTAGCCCTACCGTCTGACTCTCAACCAGCACAACTGGAAAGCCTTCATGAAAGGATGGCATGAGCATGTAGTCGGCACTTGCCATAAGTTCAGTGATATCGGTACGTACCCCCAAAAATATAACTTGCTCGGTTAGAGCGCTTCGTTGTACTTGATGTCTTAGCTCATCCTCCAAGTCCCCTTGTCCCACGATGTATAAGGTAAAGTCTATATTGCGATCTTTTAGTAGCTCAGCGATTTTTAATGAGAACTCATGGTTTTTGACATCGCTTAAGCGGCCTACTTGAATAAGTTTCAGACCTTTATCATAAAACGTCTCGCTTATATAATTTCGCATGCCATCAGCGATAGCCATCATCTTATTTATATCTACCGCGTTGGGTAGTAACCAGACCTCTTTTGTCGTACCAAATAAGTATTTGGCCGCAAGCTCGCCGCAAGCAATTTTATAAGTAGCTACCTTTCGATTGGTCATCAGCGACCAGCGCTCGTATATTTTGCCTGCCAACGTAGATTTGCTACTACTGGTATTATGAGAGTGAGAGATAAGATGCGGCACGCCAGCACCTTTTGCCGCCAATAAATGAAAAGCATTACTTAATAGCATGTGAGAGTGTACGATATGGTACTCAGGGTGCTGACGTAAAAACCGCATCAGTACCCGCATACGCAAAGCTGGATTGCTCGCTATTATCGGAATAATCCTGCCGCCCATTGCTAGGATCTCATCATCATAATCGCCGGCGTCAGGGGTAAAGTTTGTAAAATCAAACTGAAACTGACTACGATCTATATGCCGATATAAATTCATCAGCATCGTCTCAGCACCAGCACGATCCATCTTACTTACGATATGTAGCACTCTTTGCATACTCATCATCCCTTTTATCACTAAATATCGAACCCAACCTCTATAAGCTTTATAAGATTTACTTTTGTAGTACTCTGAGTCTCTGGGTGCGACGTAACGCGTGACGCAGCGCTTTTACACTATACAAGTTCATAGGATATGGCATACCCACTATAGTTGAGAGCATCATATGCTTGATATTAGTCGCACTGTTATAGTCATCAGA
>NZ_JBQQFC010000511.1:0-1166 GCF_052258445.1 Psychrobacter sp. T6-1 | reverse complement strand
AAATTTCAAACGGCGCTGTCAGATTTGGAAGTCGAAAACGTCGACGAAAAGGGCAGCTTGTGGCATTTTCGCTATCCTTTTACCGATAAAGACCTCACTACCCAAGACGGTAAGGATTATCTCGTCGTCGCTACTACGCGTCCTGAAACCTTACTTGGTGATACTGCGGTCGCGGTCAATCCAGAGGACGCGCGCTATATGCATTTAATCGGTAAAACCATTACCTTGCCTATCACAAACCGCGTGGTGCCCATTGTTAGTGATGATTATGTCGAAAAAGACTTCGGTACGGGTGTGGTCAAAATCACCCCAGCGCATGACTTTAA
Source organism: Psychrobacter sp. T6-1 (assembly GCF_052258445.1). NCBI lineage: Bacteria > Pseudomonadati > Pseudomonadota > Gammaproteobacteria > Moraxellales > Moraxellaceae > Psychrobacter > Psychrobacter sp. T6-1. The sequence continues at coordinate 840 of NZ_JBQQFC010000511.1, read as the reverse complement.
CGATTATGAATTGGGTCGCCGTCATAGCTTACCGCTGATCAATATCTTAGATGAGCGCGCGAATGTCTTAGCTGAGATGGAGGTCTATACCGACTTGCAAGAGCGCGAGCCTGCGCTTGAGAGTACGCCTAACGAGTATGCGGGGCTTGAACGTTTTGCCGCCCGTAAGGTACTCGTTGAGCAAGCGAAAAGCGAAGGCTGGCTTGAGGACATCGAGGACTACGCTCTAAAAGCGCCGCGTGCTGAGCGTGGTGGCACTATCGTCGAGCCGTTTTTGACCGATCAGTGGTATGTCGCTATGAATAAGCTGTCGCAGCCGGCGATTGACGCGGTCGAAGACGGTCGTATCGAGTTCGTCCCTGCCCAATATAAAAACATGTATATGGCATGGATGAACAACTTGCAGGACTGGTGCATCAGCCGTCAGCTGTGGTGGGGGCATCGTATCCCTGCGTGGTATGACGATGCGACTGGTGAGATTTATGTGGCGCGTGATGAAGCCGAAGTTCGTAGTAAATACAATTTAAGCGACGAGGTAACACTGCGCCAAGACGATGATGTGCTTGATACCTGGTTTAGCTCGGGCCTTTGGACATTTAGTACGCTTGACTGGGCAGACCCGAACGCTGATCCGCGCGTCCTTAAAACCTTTCACCCCACCAGCGTGTTGGTGACTGGCTTTGACATTATCTTCTTTTGGGTCGCACGCATGATTATGCTGACCATGCATTTCGTCAAAAACGAAGATGGCACGCCGCAAGTACCGTTCAAGACCGTCTATGTCCATGGCCTCGTGCGTGATGGCAATGGTCAAAAGATGTCCAAATCTAAGGGTAACGT
>NZ_JBQQFC010000510.1:0-1173 GCF_052258445.1 Psychrobacter sp. T6-1 | reverse complement strand
ATTCACTATTACAATCATGAGCGTATTCAGCTAAAACTAAAAGGACTAAGCCCTGTACAGTACAGAACTCAGTCCTTAATAGACCTCTTGCAAAAGTCATAGGTTAAGCTCGGAATTAATGATACCAGCAAACAGCTTCATTCTAAGATCATAGCGCTGACGACGGTTGCGATATTTATGAGCCACGATTTTAAACAACTTGATTAAGCCTATTTTGTGCTCAACCACAATACGGAACTTTGCCAGATAGTGATTGGCCTGTTTGCATATCTCCAATAACTGACCACCACGAGGTTTTTTAAAGGGAGTGAAGCTTTGATCATGTAACTTTGCTATACCCTGATAACCACTATCGGCTAATAGCTTGGCGTCACAAGGTAACCAGTCAGGACAAGTATCTTTATACAGCTTAAAATCGTGGATTGACCCTTTACAGGTTTGCACATCAAGTATTAAGCCGGTTTGCCAATGGACGATAACCTGCGCTTTTAAGGTGTGTTGTTTTTTCTTACCGCTGTAGTAGTCGCTTTGGTTTTTTTTGGACGCTCAATTGGGGTTTCGGTGGCATCAACAATGACGACTGACCAATTGATGTCCTCATCGACACGACTAGGCAGCTTTTTAGGCAATTCAAACTTGCCAGAGTCAATCAGTGTGTCTTCTACTTTACGAATGATACGGCTAGCAGAAGACTCATGAATACCAAAGTCCATACTGATATGATAAAGCGTGCGGTATTCACGCCAATAAGTCAGGGCTAGTAGTATCTGCTCCTTAAGACTGAGCACACTTGGTCTGCCTGATTTGGTCTTAGATGCTTCATGCTCTTGCATGGCCTCAAGCATGTCATAAAAGGTGGCTTTATGAATGCCTGTGTAGCGTTTAAAACCAGCGTCACTTTGTTTGAGTAGCTTATCTATGTTTGGCATATCTATTAAGTAAGTAGCGTTCAATAATATACGTTGTGTCTTACAACTACTTTTGCAAGAGGTCTAATATAAACTTAAACCGTCCAAGTTTCGGGGGTCAGTTCAGTGATACGGGGTTTTTTATGATCTTGAGTTTGTTACTAGCATACTATGCAGGCTACTTACCTTGATAAACTGGCTTACGCTTCTCCATAAAAGCGCTAATACCTTCTTTAAAGTCATCGGTCACTGCCATTAAGTTTTG
>NZ_JBQQFC010000509.1:0-1180 GCF_052258445.1 Psychrobacter sp. T6-1 | reverse complement strand
TCGCCTCAGTCAAAGCCTCGCACGAAGCGGACTTTGCAAAATTTTTGATTGATTTTGATAATTATCACACCACTCATTCAGAAGAAAACAAGCACTTCTCAGAGCTGATTTATCGTCGTCTTAATAGCGCAGGACATATCAGTACCCGCGACGTCGAGCAATTATTTGACCCCGAAAAACAGCTGTTCTTAGCCGATCGTTTTGTCAAAGGTCAATGCCCTGAATGCGGTGCGATGGATCAATACGGCGATAACTGCGAAGTCTGCGGCACCACCTATGATGCGACAGATCTGATCAACCCTTATTCGACGTTATCAGATGCGACGCCTGTACTCAAAACCTCAAAGCACTACTTCTTTGATTTGCCAGGGTTTGAGCAGTTTTTAAAAGACTGGACACGCAGTGACAATCGCTTGCAAGTCTCCGTTGCCAACAAACTCCAAGAGTGGTTTGATGCCGGTCTTGCCAGCTGGGACATCTCGCGTGATGCGCCCTACTTTGGCTTCAAAATTCCTGATACCCCAAGTGATGAGCCAGACAAATACTTTTATGTCTGGCTAGATGCGCCCGTGGGCTACATGGCAAGTTTTCAAAACTTGTGTGATAAGCGCAAAGGCGGCGATAACGAGCTGGACTTTGATCGCTATTGGATGCAAGAGAATGAGCACAAAACCGAGGTTTATCACTTCATCGGTAAAGATATCGTCTATTTCCATGCGCTGTTTTGGCCCGCTATGCTCGCAGGTAGTGAATTCCGTACGCCAACGGGTGTCTTCGCGCACGGCTTTTTGATGGTCAATGGCGAGAAGATGAGTAAATCACGCGGCACCTTTATCAAGGCTGAAACCTACGCTGAGCACTTGCATCCTGAGTACTTACGTTATTACTTTGCGAGTAAACTCTCTGATAAAGTCGAAGACATTAACCTTGATTTAGAAGACTTTATGCAAAAGGTTAATTCTGACTTAGTCGGTAAAGTGGTCAATATCGCCAGTCGCAGTGCAGGATTCTTGGTCAAAAAGTATGACGGTATGCTGTCTGATACTTGCGTAGAGTCAACGCTACTAGAAGATATCACCAAGACGGGTGATGAGATTGCCGCCGCTTATGAGAATCGTGAGTTTGCGCGAGCCATGCGCCTAATTATGCAATGCGCGGACAAGGCCAATGAGTATATTGA
>NZ_JBQQFC010000508.1:0-1182 GCF_052258445.1 Psychrobacter sp. T6-1 | reverse complement strand
AGCGATATCTCCTCCTTTACCCGTTTGTTTAAACGAGCGACCCAGCTGACGCCAAAAGAATATCAAAACAAGTTTTCACGCTTAGCGATTTGAAACTTCCTCTTACTTAACACTATGTATTATTTGATAAAACACAGCCCTACTCTACGTTGATTTGCAAAAGCAATTGCTGACAACGCTTGATGACAGGAGCGTCGATCATATTGCCATCTATCTTGAATACCGCTTGTCCACTATGCTCGTACTCCTCAACGACCTTTTTAGCAAACGCAATGTCATCAGCGCTGGGCCGCAAGGCTTGTTTGATGACAGCGACTTGTTTGGGATGAATACAGAGCATTCCGGATAGCCCCATGTGTGACCAAAGCTGGACACGATCACATAGACCATTATCATCGTTAAAATCTGGATATATAGTATCGATAGGCGCAGCTAGCTGATGCACGGCGGACACTAGTAGCAGATTATAGCGAATCTGATTAGCGACAATATCAGCGGCCTGCGTGCCCACTTGCACTTGTAGGTCATTACAAAGATCCAAAAATCCGTAGCTTAACGCTAATAGGCCTGATACTTTTGCCATAGCATCGAGATTATGTAGGCCCTTTGCCGTCTCTATCAGCGCAATGACTGATAGTCCAGTGACCTTGTATACCTGCTCTATATCTGCAGCGTTTTCTGCCTTTGATAAGAGGATACCGGCTAGGTTTGGCAATTGCTGACAGCATGCCAAGTCCTTAGTGAAGTCATGACTGTTTGCAATGTTAATACGCACCCATACGGGTTGATAATCAGCGCTGTCATGGTAGGTCTGTAGATCATTGCGAGCTTTGACTTTGTCCGCTACAGCCACGGTATCTTCTAGATCTACGATGACCGCATCAGCGCCGCTAGCAAAGGCTTTGGGCACGCGATCCATTCTTGTGGCTGGGACAAATAGCCATGCTTTTTTTCTTGTCAGCCTAGTACGCTTGTTTTGTTTACTTGGATTTTCATTATTAGATGGGAGCGTATCAGCAGAGGTTGAGAATAGCAGCATGGTCTTACCCTTTTGTTTATGAAATATTCAAGATAATCATAGCAGTAAAAATCAGTCCTTTTTGCACGCGACATACTGAACGACGGCGCTCATACCTTGATGACTTGATCCTTCCATAACGTTACGGTGTTTTTCGATAGCAA
>NZ_JBQQFC010000507.1:0-1183 GCF_052258445.1 Psychrobacter sp. T6-1 | reverse complement strand
AGCGATATCTCCTCCTTTACCCGTTTGTTTAAACGAGCGACCCAGCTGACGCCAAAAGAATATCAAAACAAGTTTTCGCGTATGGTGATCTGAAATTTTCTCTTACTTAACACTATGTATTATTTGATAAAACATAGCCCTACTCTACGTTGATTTGCATAAGCAGTTGCTGACAACGCTTAATGACAGGAGCGTCGATCATATTGCCATCTACCTTAAATACCGCTTGTCCGCTATGCTCGTACGCCTCAACGACCTTTTTAGCAAACGCAATGTCATCAGCGCTGGGCTGCAAGGCTTGTTTGACGACAGCGACTTGTTTGGGATGAATACAGAGCATTCCGGATAGCCCCATGTGTGACCAAAGCTGGACACGATCGCGTAGACCATTATCATCGTTAAAATCTGGATATATAGTATCGATAGGCGCAGCTAGCTGATGCACGGCGGACGCTAGTAGCAGATTATAGCGAATCTGATTAGCGACAATATCAGCGGCCTGCGTGCCCACTTGCACTTGTAGGTCATTACAAAGATCCAAAAATCCGTAGCTTAACGCTAATAGGCCTGATACTTTTGCCATAGCATCGAGATTATGTAGGCCCTTTGCCGTCTCTATCAGCGCAATGACTGATAGTCCAGTGACCTTGTATACCTGCTCTATATCTGCAGCGTTTTCTGCCTTTGATAAGAGGATACCGGCTAGGTTTGGCAATTGCTGACAGCATGCCAAGTCCTTGGTAAATTCATGACTGTTTGCACTATTGATACGCACCCACACGGGTTGATAATCAGCGCTGTCATGGTAGGTCTGTAGATCATTACGAGCTTTGACTTTGTCCACTACAGCTACGGTATCCTCTAGATCCACAATGACCGCATCGGCGCTGCTAGCAAAGGCTTTGGGCACGCGATCCATTCTTGTGGCTGGAACGAATAGCCATGCTTTTTTGCTTGCTAGCCTAGTACGCTTGTTTTGTTTACTTGGATTTTCATTATTAGATGGGAGCGTATCAGCAGAGGTTGAGGATGGCAGCATGGTCTTACCCTTTTGTTTAAAAAATATTCAAGATAATCATAGCAGTATAAAATCAGTCCTTTTTGCGCGCGACATACTGAACGACGGCGCTCATACCTTGATGACTTGATCCTTCCATAACGTTACGGTGTTTTTCGATAGCAA
>NZ_JBQQFC010000506.1:0-1189 GCF_052258445.1 Psychrobacter sp. T6-1 | reverse complement strand
ATGTTATAAACCTTAGGGTTGAATTTTATATAAAATAAGTTAGACGTAGGCTAGGCTTTTAGCCTAGCTTTTTGTTGGTAGTAATTTAGTTAAGTTAAATCAAAGTGATTGTAGAAGCCACAAGGCATAGTCTTTGTAAAGATGTTCATTGTTGCACTTTAATTATTGCAGTTGTGATTGCATTGAGTGTCAATACTCTTTTTTCTTGCAAAAAAGTTAGGATACCAATTCCTTCATAAAAACAGAGCCTAATAGCAAAAGAAAAGTCCAAACCCTTTGGTGGCTTCATTATCTGGTAGTAAAAAATTTCTTGATTTTCTCCTTTTTTTTTGACATTAGAAAAACTCTTCTCTATCAAAATTCTATTTTTATCAAACTCTTTATTTTTATTTATCGAGTCGTCATTCAATGATATTTGAAACTCATTATAAATTTTGATATCTCCATTAAAAACCTTATGGAATTCGTAGTAGTATAGCCCTTTACAAATAGAGGATATACTACTGTTAAATTTACTTTCATCAAATTTGAATGCAAAAGTAGGTTTAAGTTGCCCTGTTCTCTTTTCATCAACATAGACTAGCGTTGCGTTGCTAACTAAGCTCCTAGTTCTCTTTCTATTTCTCAATATACTCTTTACAGTTTTACCTGTAGCAATATTTTGCCCTTTTTCATTAGCTAGAATTTGAAGCGATATAATTTGTAGAAGGTGCTCATCATCATCAGATTTACCACCATTGTGCTCGATACATGAAGGCACAGTAATCAAAGAAAATTTATCATTTTTAGGGAAAAAACATCTAGGAGGTACATGCTCTCTCGTTAAGCTTTTTTGGTCTAATGGAACCCCACACTCGTAACATGTATTCGGCAACTGTTGATACATACCTATCTCATTTGAATAATTAAAGGCATTTTATACTCTTTTAAAAGAAAGATTCAAGTTAACCAATGCAATGTAGGTGATAGTCCGCAGTTAGGTAGCTTCAAATTTATAGGTTAGCACATTGCCATTTTGGGTGTCGCAAGCTCCACGCCAACCTACAAATTAAACATTTTCAAACTTTGTTAGATATTGAAGACTGAATTACGATACGTATAAGCAAAAATATAACCAAAAAAAGACCTTGCCACGCGACGTGACAAGGTCTTTTTTGTTGAAATCAAATCGGCGGGTTACGCTGTCGCT
>NZ_JBQQFC010000505.1:0-1191 GCF_052258445.1 Psychrobacter sp. T6-1 | reverse complement strand
ATGACCATTGCGCCGGGCGTATTTGCGACGCCGATGATGAATACGATCCCTGAAAAGGCGCGCGAACAATTAGAGGCTGCCGTACCGTATCCCAAGCGTTTAGGCGACCCAAATGAATTTGCCAAATTGGTCACTCATATCATCGACAACTCTTATCTTAATGGCGAAGTAATACGTTTAGATGGCGCTATTCGTATGGTATAAGTCATTTGCAGTTCACTCTTCAAAGAGACACAAAGCTTTTTTCACTTAACCTTCATCGTTTTTACATACAGAGTCATTTTGCTTTTTGCTATATTTATCATTATTTTTGAATAAAGTAGATTCTTTATGTCTCTGTCTACCAATAACATCAGCCAGCCAAGCAAGAGCAAGCATCCCAAGATCAGGATACTTGCTCTTTTTTCTATCGGTCTAGTCGCTGCAGGTATTATAGACCTGGTTCGTTACGACAAAAACCCTTTTCGCACCCAAGGCTCTTATGCCAGCACAATTGCTATTCCAAGTAACGTAGCGATTGATAAAGTCTTCGTCGATAAGTCCGAGCGCACTATGCAACTGCTGGACGGTGATAGAGTCATCAAATCCTATCATATCGCCTTAGGGGAAAATCCCGTCGGACATAAGCAGCAAGAGGGCGATGAGCGCACGCCAGTCGGTATCTATACGCTCGACTACAAAAACGAGAACTCCATTGCCTATCGCTCTATTCATATCAGCTATCCAAATAGTGCGGACAAGGCACGCGCTGAAGCTCTTGGCGTCAGTGCGGGCGGTGACATCATGATTCATGGGCAAATGAATGGGCTAGGCGATTTGGCTTGGTACAATCAGCAGCGTAATTGGACGGACGGCTGTATTGCAGTCACCAATGATGAGATGGACGAAATCATGGATCTCATCACCCTTGGCACGACGATCGAGATTGTAGAATAGATATTTTTAGCCTAACTGAGTTATCGATAAAAAACGTCTGTCTAAAACTTATCTCTTCTTCCAATATCTTGCTTGAAAATTTGCGCGGTATACCTATTAATAATATAAGCTTGATATCATTGTTTTTAGTAGGGTTTTGATCAAAGCTATATATCATCTGCTTTGGCTCTCACACTACAAAGTCATTATTTATTATTGACAAGGGCTAATTGGGAGTTGAAATCATCTCCTTTGTCCCTTATATAGATAGCAACC
>NZ_JBQQFC010000504.1:0-1191 GCF_052258445.1 Psychrobacter sp. T6-1 | reverse complement strand
CGCCTCAAGTGTTTGCTTGATCGCACTGATAAGTGCATCGGTAAGCCCCGTATCAAAACGCTCGCCGTCATCTTGCGCTTGCTGATGGGTAGGTTGCAAGCGCGCATCAATCAGCTGCATAGTGGCGGGCTTGGCAAGTCCTGGACGCGTGCGGAGTTGATACTCTATCAATTTGCCATCGTCGACTAATTTTAGATGCTCAAGGGTCGGGGTGGCAGTACCAAGCACCACAGGAATCTTATGCTGATAACCACGGTATAAGGCGACATCGCTTGCATGATAACGCAGAGTATCTTGCTGTTTATAGGAGTTATCGTGCGCCTCATCTACGATGATAAGACCTAAATTGGCAAAAGGGTAGAGCACCGCTGAGCGCGTTCCGATGATAATTTGCGCATGCCCCGTACGGCAATCTTGCCAGCCTTGCATACGATACGTATTGGTCATGCCAGAATGTAGCAGGACAATTTGTGCAGCAAAACGACTGGCAAAGCGTGCGCGCGTCTGCGGCGTGAGTCCAATCTCTGGCACCAAAATCAATACTTGCTGGCCGGCCTCAAGAACGGCTTGCATGGCTTGTAAATAGACTTCAGTCTTGCCGCTACCGGTAATACCGTTAAGCAAAAATCCTGTGTACTCCTGCGCCGTATGCGCGCCGATAATCGCCTCGACAGCTTGCTGCTGCTCTTCATTGAGATCAAGCGGCATCTTGGCTAAGCCGACTGGTTTGGGCGGCGCTTTGGGTTCAATATAGCGCTCAATCAGTCCTTTATCCTCAAGCGTTTTTAAAAAAGGTCGCTGCATTCCTTCTAGCAATAAGACGTCTTCGCTTGCGCCGCGGCTGCCGTGAAGTTTGAGCATATTAAATTGCTGTTTTTGCTTGAGCGCATTTGCTCTAAAGTCATCATCCGTGACATGCGGTAAGATACGCCAATGAGTAATGAGCAAATCTAAAGGTTTACCCTGACGCACTAAGGTCGGTAACATGACAGAGAGCACATCACCTAAAGGATAATGGTAATAGCGGGCAAGCCACTGCGCCAATGTGAGCATAGTAGTACCCAAAATAGGCGCATTATCAAGACACTTATTGATAGGTTTTAGCTTGCTAATGGGCACGTCACTCGCAGTTTGTGAGGTATAAGCGACGACAATACCGATAAGGGTTTGACGACCAAAGGAGACCTCAAC
>NZ_JBQQFC010000503.1:0-1192 GCF_052258445.1 Psychrobacter sp. T6-1 | reverse complement strand
GGTTGCTATCTATATAAGGGACAAAGGAGATGATTTCAACTCCCAATTAGCCCTTGTCAATAATAAATAATGACTTTATAGTGTGAGGGCCAAAGCAGATGATATATAGCTTTGATTAAAACCCTACCAAAAACAATGATATCAAGCTTATATTATTAATAGGTATACCGCGCAAATTTTCAAGCAAGATATTGAAAGAAGAGATAAGTTTTAAACAGACGTTTTTTTATCGATAACTCAGTTAGGCTAAAAATATCTATTCTACAATCTCGATCGTTGTGCCAAGGGTGATGAGATCCATGATTTCGTCCATTTCATCATTAGTGACTGCAATACAGCCGTCCGTCCAGTTACGCTGCTGATTGTACCAAGCCAAATCGCCTAGCCCATTCATTTGCCCATGAATCATGATGTCACCGCCTGCACTGACGCCAAGAGCTTCAGCGCGTGCCTTGTCCGCACTATTTGGATAGCTGATATGAATAGAGCGATAGGCGATGGAGTTCTCGTTTTTGTAGTCGAGCGTATAAGTACCGACTGGCGTGCGCTCATCGCCCTCTTGCTGCTTATGTCCGACGGGATTTTCTCCTAAGGCGATATGATAGGATTTGATGACTCTATCACCGTCCAGCAGTTGCATAGTGCGCTCGGACTTATCGACGAAGACTTTATCAATCGCTACGTTACTTGGAATAGCAATTGTACTGGCATACGAGCCTTGAGTGCGAAAAGGGGTTTTGTCATAACGAACCAGACCGATGATACCCGCAGCGACTAGACCGATAGCAAAAAGAGCAAGCACCCTGATCTTGGGATGCTTGCTCTTGCTTGGCTGGCTGATGGTATTGGTAGAGAGTGACACAAAGAATCTACTTTATCTAAGAATAATGATAAATATAGCAAACAAAATAAGATTTCTGTATGTAAAAACGATGAAGGTTAAGTGAAGAAAGAGTAGTGTCTCTTTAAAAATTTGCCTCCAAACGATTTACACCATACGAATAGCGCCATCTAAACGTATTACTTCGCCATTAAGATAAGCGTTGTCGATGATATGAGTGACCAATTTGGCAAATTCATTTGGGTCGCCTAAACGCTTGGGATACGGTACGGCGGCCTCTAATTGTTCGCGCGCCTTTTCAGGGATCGTATTCATCATCGGCGTCGCAAATACGCCCGGCGCAATGGTCAT
>NZ_JBQQFC010000502.1:0-1193 GCF_052258445.1 Psychrobacter sp. T6-1 | reverse complement strand
ACCCCGAGTGTTATCGCAGGCCAGATCAAAATATAAAGTCCATAGATAAAAGTGCTATCCATACTGTCTTCTCCTGTTTGCTGATGAATAACGGCTATGACATAAATGACTAGCACTCATACTCTAACCGTCATTTTGTATTAAATCTTTGGTACTGGCTGCACTTTGGCTTTTTTATCATAATCACCAACGCGCTGTTTGATGAGATCAAAGTCAAAACGCTCATTACTCATCAAGCTAATGATGATACAAACAACAGCGCTGACACCATAAGCCGTTAAAGAGGCGAGTAGTACCATATAATCACGCAAAAACCCTGTTGCAAATATCAGCATCAAGATAAAAGTGATGGCAGCGGCGACGAGGCCCATCTTGCGACCTAAGAAGCCAAAAACCATCAATCCAATAACGACAGCTGCACCGACGCTTGCCATAACTTCGAAGAATAGAGCGGTAAATCCAGTAATAGAGACCAGCTCAAAACGGGCAATACAGAAGAATAACAGTGCTACTAGTACCGCGGCAGTAAAGGCAGTATTGGTGACGCGATTCCAGTACACGCTAGCGATAACAGGGAATACAACCGCGCCCCATAGTGCGCCGACAAATACGAGCATGACTAAAATATCAAGCTTAAAGCTTGCAAATATCAGTCCTGCTGCCGTCGCAACAATCATCGTGCCACGACCGACGAGCATCATGGTTTTGGGTTTCACGCCGCCTTTTTTGGCGATGTTTTTACCATAAACATCAGCCATCATAATAGTCGATAGCGCCGACAAATCAGAATCCGCAGTCGAGGATAACGACCCTATGACCAAGATAAAGAACAAGGCAATAAAGACCGGATGCAAGTACATACTGACCATTTGCGGAATCAAGTTGTTCATATTGCCATCGAGAGGCTCGACACCGATAGTGAGTGCCATAAGACCTATCATACCTAGGCCAATAACGATACCTGCGTAGCCGACAGTAGCGGTAACAAAGGTCGCTTTGATCTTGGTTTTGTCAATCGCAAACAGGCGCTGAGTAATCGTCTGATTACCGATAGCATAAGCCAAGACAGCAACGAAAAAAGGTGCGCCCTGTTGCAAAAAGGCTTCAGAGGAAAAGAAGTCTTGCTGCTCTAAAGTCAAATTAGATAAACCACTTACCATAACCTCAGGGCCGCCCATAGAGAACAAGACGGC
>NZ_JBQQFC010000501.1:0-1196 GCF_052258445.1 Psychrobacter sp. T6-1 | reverse complement strand
GCTTCTTTATGATCGACCATAGGAGCCGGGTAGTCAATATCAGCAAAGTCGCCGCCTTTGGTCAGTGCTTTACGTAGTTTATTCTCATCATGCAATATGCTGGCAGGAACGTCTTTGAGCTCAGGCAGCCAAGTCTTGATAAACAGCGCTTTTGGATCGTGGCTTTTGCCTTGGCTAAAGGGATTCATAATACGGAAGTAAGGGGCAGAGTCAGTACCCGTTGAAGCGCTCCATTGCCAGCCGCCGTTATTAGAGGCAAAGTCACCATCAACAAGCTGACTCATAAAGTAGCGCTCACCCCAGCGCCAATCAATTAATAAATCCTTGGTCAAAAACATTGCTGTGACCATACGCAAGCGATTGTGCATAAAGCCATTGGTATTTAAGCTACGCATCGCGGCATCAACGAAGGGTACGCCCGTCTTGCCCGTGCACCATGCCTCAAAGTCCTCTTCGTTGTATGACCAGTTAATCTTGGCGTCGGTCTCTTCTTTGTAGGCTTTGTGGCGGATGAGTTTAGGTTTGACAGTTAATACATGACGATAAAAATCGCGCCATGCCAGCTCACTAATCCAGCGATTGATGTCTTCATTGTCGCCATCATTGCCATGTAATTTATCTTGCGCTTTTACCGCCTGTAGGTAGCACTCTCTAGGACTAATGCTGCCGATGGTGAGATAGGCTGACATGTGGCTAGTGCCTTGCAAGATAGGCTTGTCACGGCTGACGTTGTAATTATTGATATCATCGCTTGTAAATTGCTCTAATCGCGCGCGTGCTGCGGCCTCGCCAGCAGGATAGTGCTCGCGTGCTTGCTCTAACTGCGCGCTATAATCAATATGTTGATAAGCGGCGTTTTTATCTAATGCCGCTTGATAGTCTTGTACGATCTGAGTGCTTAGCTCTTCGATATCTTTGAGCGTGCTTGCGCTGCTATCTACTGACGTAAGATTAATGAGTGCATCAGTCGTCTCATTATTACTCTTTACCACCACCGCGTTGTGGCTCTCAAGCTGACTGACTTCTAAGGTATGACGCCACTTTTTGTAAAACGGCGTAAACACTTTGTACATGGTGTCACTATCATTGGTAGTGATGCTTTGCGGCGGCAATATACACTGGTCATGATGACGTATGAACTCAATGTCTAGCTCAGCGAGCTGCTTGGCTAATGCTTCATCCCGAGCGATCTCGCG
>NZ_JBQQFC010000500.1:0-1202 GCF_052258445.1 Psychrobacter sp. T6-1 | reverse complement strand
CAAGCTCTGAGAGCTTATCGTAATTTTCTTGTCCAAATGATGCCTGTCCGTGGCGGGCGAGCAAAATAGTTGTCATTGTGATAGTGCCTTTATAGTTTATTCAATTAAGTTTGATAAATAAAAACCAGTGAACTAGGCCTAGCTCACTGGTTTGTTACCTTAAATTTGAGCCATTAGCTATCAATAGATTTATCAGATGCCGACTCAAAATAGCCTTTGGGCAACACGCTTTTGACGACTTTTTGTATAGGCGCTGGTAGTTGCTCTACCATTGCTGCATCGACGCCGATCTCTTGCAAATGCGGTTGTACGCGGCGGGTAAATAGCGCCTCACCCTCATACTTAGCAATGAGCTTAAGGCATTTAGCATGCAATACATGAACGATAATCCAAAAATTCTTAAAGGCAGGATTTTTGGTTTGTTTATGATAGTAGCGATAATAAATCTGCTGAACGATACCCGCTAGGCGAAATAATCCAAACACTTCATAAAATGTCCAGTTATCGACCTCAAGACCCGTTTGCTTAAGATAGTAATCGACCACCTCATCACGAGTCATCATGCCTTTTAGATGGGTCGGCTGACGGCGCGACTGCTGCATGATCATGTTGTCATCGGCCTCAATCCAGTACGCTAGCGCACTCCCTAGATCCATTAGCGGATCGCCAAGGGTTGCCATCTCCCAATCGAGCACGCCAATGACTTCAGTAGGATTGTCCGCATTTAAAATAACATTATCAAAGCGCCAGTCATTGTGAATCACGCATGTCTTGCTATCACTTGGCGTATGAGTGGTCAACCATTGACGCACTAAGGCAAAGCTTGGTACATTCGGCGTTTTCGCTTTGATATAGCGCTTGTTCCAACCGCTTACTTGACGCTCGCAGTACCCCTCACCGCGACCTAACTTAACTAGGTCAGGATGCTCTGCGTAGTCCACTTGATGCAGCTCAACGAGTGCGTCTATGACATTGGTACACAGCGCGCGCGTTTGCAACTTGTCAAGCTCAATTCCCTTTGGCAGATTAGCGCGTGGAATAATACCCTCCATACGCTCCATCACATAAAAGTCGGCACCGATGATGTCCTCGTCGGTACATAGCGCGACCATCTTTGGAACATAAGGATAGGCATCCTTGAGCGCCTTTTGCACCGTGTACTCGCGTACCATATCATGAGCAGATTTGGCTTTGGTGCCCTT
>NZ_JBQQFC010000499.1:0-1203 GCF_052258445.1 Psychrobacter sp. T6-1 | reverse complement strand
GGTCATCGAGACCATACCTGCAAAGGTCATCCCGACGATGATGGCGTTGGCATAGAGTCCAAGTGCACCTGCAAACCATAGGGGGCTGAACATGCCTAGTGCCTGCAGCAAAGTTAAGCCAATTAAAGTATTAATCTCGCCAATACGTTTGGCAAGGATACCCCAAACAGGATTGAATATGATGATGCTTACGCCGACTACCAGCCAAATCTGCAAGCCAGCGTAGGTGTCTGCTAATTGATTGGTCGCCATAACAGGTAAAAAGGTCGTGGAGGTAATATAGCCAAAGCCTGCAAGCACGTAACTGGCTGATAACAAAGATATGGCTTTGCCATTACCACTGATCGCTTCATACAAGGAGCGTTTGAAGTTAATGTAGGTTTGATGAATAGAGCGTGGCTGTGGGTTTGCATCAGCAGCGTTATCAGGTCGAATACCCAGTAATAACCATAAAAGCGGCAAACTGCTCAGCCCTGCGATCAACCAAATCACATCGAAATGATAATCCAAAGATAACAACCACCATGTCAAAATCGCGGATGCGCTAATACCGACGCCGATACCTGCGTAATGCAGGGTTGAGAGTAGTGCTCGGCGCTCAAGGCTAAAGCTTTGAATAACGAGGGTTGAGCTCAGAATCATCGCAATACCGCTTGCGATACCTGCCAATAAGCGCACTAGGTACCAGAGCATGATAGGCAGCGAGGGTATTGCCAGCATCATGGTAGTGATTACGCTCATTGCTGTCCATAGCATAAGCGTCTGCCACGTTGTGCGCTGCGGGACGAACATCGCAATCAAAGCACCAATAAAGTAGCCAATATAATTAACCGATGCCAGCCAACCTGCAACCGTCGTCGAGAGTGTCAATTGGGTCATAATATCAGGCAAGGTAGCAGTAAATAAAAACCGCCCGTAACCCATAACGACCGCGAGACAATATAGACCTATGAGCGCTATGATGGTCTCGTTGGTGATAGTAGGCACCATACGCATACGGCTTTGAGAGGTCGTCTTCATGACAGTGCCCACTTGTGGCAATAAGCTCACAATCCTTTGTAAGGGGTAACGATTAAACAGGCTGCGCAATCATCGCCACGCGCTGATCGCTAAACATATCCATATCTGGCGCTAAGGTGCGCATAAAACGATCAAAATATAACAGCTGCTTGGTAAGTAAAGCAAAATCACGCGGAAAATGAA
>NZ_JBQQFC010000498.1:0-1207 GCF_052258445.1 Psychrobacter sp. T6-1 | reverse complement strand
AAAATGAGATTCATTACCACCATTAAACCAAGAAACCGACAAAATGTGTAACGCTATTTTGCTATAAAATGTTTCACAAATTTAATCTTTTAAAATCAGTGGTTTACGCGCGATATAAATTTAGAGTTATTCACTCAGTTTCATCATAAAAACAACCAAGTCATCTACTAAAAATCTATCCACTTCTAAAAGCTACTGCTTACTCCAAAATCGATTGAATCATTAACGACATGTGACAATCACGTCATAAAATCTGGTTTTGGCTTGTGCTACACTAACCAAAGTGCAAGTTTAGACTCGCGTAGATAACATTGAGATAGCGATTAATAAAGGACGATAAATAATGTCAGAATCAAAAGCAAGCGTCATATGGCAAGACAACAAAGCCTTTATGGGCGTATCACCATCAGGGCATGACGTACAAATCGACGCCGACAAAGAAAAAGGTGCAAGCCCCATGGAGCTTATACTATTGGGACTTGGTGGCTGTGCCAGTTATGATGTGGTCGCTATTTTACAAAAGTCGCGCCAAGACGTCAGCGATGTCCGCTGCGAGTTGACCGCTCAGCGTGCCCAAACTGTACCTGCTGTTTATACGGCTATTCATATGCATTTTGTGGTCACAGGCAAAGACGTGTCTGACAAACAGATCGAACGCGCTATTAGGCTGTCAAGCGATAAATATTGTTCCGCGAGTCGAATGCTAGTGCAGGGCGGGGTAGATATCACTCACGATTTTGAAAATATCGCAGGTTAGGACAAACCCAATGAACATAATTTTTGGATTGATGTCTGATACTGCAGCTTCTGCAATATGGGCAATGGTGGTAGCTAGCCTGTTGCCTTTAATAATGGCGATAACTGCCAAAGCTTTTGGCGGTTTTAGATTGGCTGATAACGCACATCCGCGCAGATTTTTGCAAGATACGACTGGACCTGCCGCCCGCGCAAATGCCGCCCAGCAAAACAGTTACGAGACATTGCCTGTGTTTTTGGCAGCAGTAATCGTCGCTATGCTGTTCTTTGTACCGCAGTCTATTATCAATGTATTGGCATGGTTATATGTGCTGATACGGGTAGGTTACTGCGTCGCTTATATCACTAATTTGGCGACGTTTCGCTCGGTACTATGGGTGCTATCGATGGTCTGCTCACTAATGCTGTTTTATTTAGCAATTAGGATGAGTACTTAAGAAGTAAGTTGTTA
>NZ_JBQQFC010000497.1:0-1217 GCF_052258445.1 Psychrobacter sp. T6-1 | reverse complement strand
TCGGCAGCGATTCTATCGGCTTCGGCTTTTTCGGCAGCGATTCTATCGGCTTCGGCTTTTTCGGCAGCGATTCTATCAGCTTCGGCTTTTTCAGCAGCGATTCTATCGGCTTCGGCTTTTTCGGCAGCGATTCTATCGGCTTCGGCCTTTTCGGCAGCTATTTTCTCAGCAACTAATGTACTCAATGTAGATTGTGCGTCTGTTGCGCTAGCTTCTTTGTTCGCTTCAGCATAGGCAGCTGCTTGTTGATCCGTTAATCCAGCTGTTTTAGCGGCTGCTAACAATTCTAGACGATTAGTTTCGATATTTTCTAACCGTTCTGCCTCAGCTTTTTCAGCCTCAGTTTGCTCTACTATTGGAGGTAGCTTTGTAGCTGGGTCTGAAAAGTTATTACTACCGCTGCTGCTACAGGCAATAATACTTACTGTTAGAACAGCAAGTAAACTTGCTCTCGATAAATACTTTAGATTCATTTTTTTCTCCATTTGAACAAAGGTGTTTGTAATATGTCGATAGAAGAGTTTCGTTCGGTTTGCTCTAGAATAGCTCTTGAAATATATTCGGTTTTAATATGTTACTACATTGTATACAAAAGTGTACAGTAATAATTAAATGTTTGTTTGTTGTTAATTTTTTAATTAATTATTTTGGTTTTATTGTGCATCGACCTACAGGCATTGAAAACCTATCTAAATACTTATTACAAAGAGAAGTTAATTTACTTCATTGTTTTACATAACTTACTTATTTAAAAATTAGGAACTTGCACAATTATGAATAATTCGGCAGAACTTTGCAGATTATCAAAATAAGAGCTACACATTAGTTCTTAGAATAACGAAATTATTGGCATCTAATCATTATGATTGATTATCATGAATTTTATTCATCTTATCTTTAAATAACATCGTTTTTATTCATGTCATGTTCAAGGTATGATTCATCCCATACACAAATTAGCTTTTATCTGATGCCTCGAGGCGAGAGCTATCAGAGTAGTAAAGGGGATTATCATGACACAGCCATTTACCTATACCATATCCAGCATTCGCTTCGATGAAAACTATCAGCCCGCAGACAGCACGCGTCTGACCACGAACTTTGCCAACTTGGCGCGTGGCGAGAGTCGTCAAGACAACCTACGCAAAACGCTGGCGATGATTAACAATCGCTTTAACGATCTTGCGCATTGGGATAACCCGTCAGCCAACCGTTAC
>NZ_JBQQFC010000496.1:0-1224 GCF_052258445.1 Psychrobacter sp. T6-1 | reverse complement strand
AATGAGGTATTCGCTCAATATTTACCTGATGATCCTGACAAGCACATCGAGCTAAGTGCACAGTACTCTAGTCATATCTATCGCTACCTACGCGGCGAGATTGACTTGGTGTATGAGCACGCGGGCAAGTATTACGTTGTGGATTACAAGAGTAATTACTTAGGAAATAGCCTAAGTAATTACAACAGTGAAAATTTGAGTAAGGCTATGAGTAAGGCAGGGTACTGGTTACAGGCTGCTATCTATCAAGTCGCACTACACCGATTCTTGAGATTACGAATAAATGGCTATACTGGCAATGAAGAGAATTACCTAGGCGCTGTAGAGTACGTGTTTTTGCGTGGTATAGACTCGCAAGGCGCGCATGGTCTAAATGATTATGGGCGAATCAAATGGCAAATTCCTTTTGCACTCGTGCAAGCACTTGATGAGATGTTCGGTAGTCCAAGTATTTAGACACTATATAAATTCTAAACCGTTAAGCGAATTAATAATGAATAACAGTAAAGACGTCAATACTACTTTTAATACGATGCAGACCAGTCATGAGCTTGGCAGTATTACCTCAAACATAGAGGATACGACTACGAGTAGCGCAGATATAGATAGCAATTGGGCAACTAGCGTCAGCCAGTATTTACTTGCGCGGCGACAGCAGACGTACCAAGCCTATCAGAGTCAACTACAAGTAAACAACGCAGAGAATGAAGACGTGGCTCTGGCTGATGACGATTGGCTATTTAAATCTCTCCTTGAGCTGCTCGTACAACGTTTGGAGGAGGGGCATACGGTTGTTACTCTGTCGAGCACAGGTCATTTAGATCGTACCTGGCAGTGGCAGCTTGTACAGCCCTTGTTCCAGCCGTTATTAGATTATGCGACCAGTATTCTTGCTCAAAATATCGATATACAGACACTTATAGACAATAAGCACACGCTATGGAAAACCGTGATGCTTCAATCCACTTTATCGCAATTTGAGCAACAACGCTTTGCGCAGCGCTTTGACGCGGCAACTAAGTTATATAACTATATTCAATCTTTAAATAATGACGATAAAGAAAATAGCCTAAGCAAACTAATTCATAAATTGTCACAAAAGAAGCTAATAACAAATAATAAAAAAGAAAACAGAGCATCACCAATTATTTTTGAAACAACCTTTGAAGAAAGTAGTCTTCAAAAGAGTAGTGGTACAACGCTTACCCTCTGGTTGCATCGAAC
>NZ_JBQQFC010000495.1:0-1224 GCF_052258445.1 Psychrobacter sp. T6-1 | reverse complement strand
GTTCGATGCAACCAGAGGGTAAGCGTTGTACCACTACTCTTTTGAAGACTACTTTCTTCAAAGGTTGTTTCAAAAATGATTGGCGATGCTTTGTTTTCTTTTTTATTATCTGCTATTAGTATCTCTTGCGATAAATTTCGAATAAATTTGCTTAGGCTATTTTCTTTATCGTTGTTATTCAAAGATTGAATATAGTTATATAACTTAGTTGCCGCGTCAAAGCGCTGCGCAAGGCGTTGTTGCTCAAATTGCGATAAAGTGGATTGAAGCATCACGGTTTTCCATAGCGTGTGCTTATTGTCTATAGGTGTCTGTATATCGATATTTTGAGCAAGAATACTGGTCGCATAGTCTAGTAACGGCTGGAACAAGGGCTGTACAAGCTGCCACTGCCAAGTACGATCTAAATGACCTGTGCTCGACAGAGTAACAACCGTATGCCCCTCCTCCAAACGCTGTACGAGCAGCTCAAGGAGAGATTTAAATAGCCAATCGTCATCAGCCAGAGCCACGTCTTCATTCTCTGCGTTGTTTACTTGTAGTTGACTCTGATAGGCTTGGTACGTCTGCTGTCGCCGCGCAAGTAAATACTGGCTGACGCTAGTTGCCCAATTGCTATCTGTATCTGCGTTACTCGTAGTCGTATCCTCTATGTTTGAGGTAATACTACCAAGCTCATGACTGGTCTGCATCGTATTAAAAGTAGTATCGACGTCTTTACTGTTATTCATTATTGATTCGCTTAACGGTTTAGAATTTATATAGTGTCTAAATACTTGGACTACCGAACATCTCATCAAGCGCTTGTACGAGTGCAAAAGGAATTTGCCATTTGATTCGCCCGTAATCATTTACGCCATGCGCGCCTTGCGAGTCTACACCACGTAAAAACACATACTCTACAGCGCCTAGGTAGTTCTCTTCATTGCCAGTATAGCCATTTATTCGTAATCTCAAAAATCGGTGTAGTGCGACTTGATAGATAGCAGCTTGTAACCAGTACCCTGCCTTACTCATAGCCCTACCTAAATTTTCATTGTTATAATTGCTTAGGCTATTTCCCAAGTAATTACTCTTGTAATCCACAACATAATACTTGCCCGCGTGCTCATACACCAAGTCAATCTCGCCGCGTAGGTAGCGATATATATGACTAGAGTACTGTGCACTTAGCTCGATGTGCTTGTCAGGATCATCAGGTAAATATTGAGCGAATACCTCATT
>NZ_JBQQFC010000494.1:0-1225 GCF_052258445.1 Psychrobacter sp. T6-1 | reverse complement strand
TCTTCGATATCTATCGCAGGCGTTGTCTCATAAATATCGACCCCTACTTGCAAACAGATCCGTTTTAGCTCCCGCACTTGTTTGCAAGGATTTAACAGACCCGTCTGAGTCTCGTACATGCCTGCGAGAAATTTATCGGTTTTGAACGCTTGTGCTAGCGCCTGTTTTGGCTGCCAAGACATATCACCATCTAGACCTAGTTTTTGAAACAACTCATAGGTCTTGCTCAGCCTTTTGGCTTGCCTGTCGGAATAGGCGACTCGAAACATACCCGTGTGCTGATAATCAGACTCAAACTCATGCTCGTGCACTAAGTTTTGTACATGGTTGACGGCTTTGATCATATATTGATGCGCTTCAATGGTCTTTTGCTCGCCCCAGCGCAGCGCCGTTATCTCAGGCTCCAAACCAAAGAGCTTCATACTAAAGCCGCCATTGCGACCACTGGCCCCATAACCGATTATCGCCGATTCAATGACCACGACCCTAGCATTGGGATTGATTTTTTTGAACTCAAAAGCGGTGCTAAGACCACTAAAACCGCCACCGATGATACAAACGTCGGCGCTTATATCCGTATCAAGCGCAGGATTAGGCTTATAATGACCATAGTCTTGTAACCAAAAAGATTTCTCTTGGTATATCTTGTGCTGATTAGCAGTCATGATTACCTCCTGATTATCCTGACATTTATAACTACTGTCTTTTACAATAATCTATAGGGTATGTTTAGCAGAATTTACATACGTCATACAGTATAGTCTTGTAGGTTTGTTACTCTCTAATAGAGAAATCAACAATAACATCATGGTAATCATCAATGAAGATGCTGACTATAATCAGTTCAATATAAAACCGATACAGCGAGATTGAAATGGTTTTTTTGCAGCATCGAGCGGCGTAGGCACAGCACGCAAGAAAAAATTATTTCAATCTGTGCCAAAATACGACGTATCTGTTTTATTTAGTATCGACTATAGACAGTATTAACGCTGCACCGATACCTAGATGCTGATGCACTAGTCCCTACAACAAACAAAAAGGAGCCCATCATGGCTAATAAAGAAAAAGTAAAAGCGGTAAAACAGGCGATTAAAGACGCTCAAGCTGAAATCAAAACGCAAAAGAAAAATATTAAAGATCTCAAAAAAGACCTTAAAAAGGCCAAAAAAGAAAAACCTGAAAAGAAACAAAAAAAGGCCAAAAAAGACAAGTAAGGTTTTTA
>NZ_JBQQFC010000493.1:0-1225 GCF_052258445.1 Psychrobacter sp. T6-1 | reverse complement strand
AAAAAGGAAAACCTCATGGCAAAGGCCAAGTTTGAACGCGTAAAGCCCCACGTTAACGTCGGCACCATCGGACACGTTGACCATGGTAAAACCACACTAACCGCAGCTATCGCAACCGTAGCGGCAAAAACCTCAGGCGGCGAAGCCAAAGACTATGCGTCTATTGACTCAGCACCTGAAGAAAAAGCACGTGGCATCACCATCAACACCTCACACATCGAATATGACACCGAAGCCCGTCATTACGCCCACGTTGATTGCCCAGGTCACGCCGATTATGTCAAAAACATGATCACAGGTGCCGCCCAAATGGACGGCGCCATCCTAGTCGTCTCAGCCACAGACGGCCCAATGCCACAAACGCGTGAGCACATCTTGCTCTCTCGTCAGGTAGGTGTACCCTACATCATCGTCTTCATGAACAAATGTGACATGGTTGACGACGAAGAGTTACTTGAGCTCGTCGAAATGGAAGTACGTGAACTCCTTTCTGACTACGACTTCCCAGGCGACGACACCCCAATCGTAAAAGGTAGTGCCACAGAAGCCCTAAAAGGCTCAGAAGACAAATACGGCGAACCAGCTGTTGTCGAACTACTAGAGATTCTAGACACCTACATCCCAGAGCCTGAGCGTGACGTCGACAAAGCATTCCTAATGCCAATCGAAGACGTCTTCTCAATCTCAGGTCGTGGTACTGTAGTAACAGGCCGTGTTGAATCTGGTATCGTACGCGTAGGCGACGAAATCGAAATCGTCGGTATCCGTGACACCCAAAAAACCACCTGTACTGGTGTAGAGATGTTCCGTAAACTACTTGACGAAGGTCGTGCTGGTGAGAACTGTGGCGTACTACTACGTGGTACCAAGCGTGAAGACGTACAACGTGGCCAAGTACTAGCCAAGCCAGGTTCAATCACTCCGCATACCAAGTTTGACGCCGAAGTATACGTACTATCAAAAGAAGAGGGTGGTCGTCACACACCATTCCTAAACGGCTATCGTCCACAGTTCTACTTCCGTACCACTGACGTCACTGGCGCAATCCAGCTACAAGACGGTACTGAGATGGTTATGCCTGGCGACAACGTTGAGATGGGCGTAGAGCTTATCCACCCAATCGCTATGGACAAAGGTCTTCGCTTCGCTATTCGTGAAGGCGGCCGTACGGTAGGCGCTGGTGTTGTTGCTTCAGTTAAGGACTAATCATTAGATTAGCTTTTAC
>NZ_JBQQFC010000492.1:0-1226 GCF_052258445.1 Psychrobacter sp. T6-1 | reverse complement strand
TAGCTTGCTTTGGTAATTAAACTCAAAGGTAGGTATTTCATTGCAGGGCTTACAATAGACCAAGGCAAGCTTGGCACGCAGGCTTGTGCAACACCAGATTCTATAGCAGCGACGATAGCTTTAGTGCCCTTGTTAGCACTGACCTCAAAAGGCAATGGCTTAGCATTTTCATTAATCTCAGTACGTATATAACCTGGAAAGATAGTAGAGACTTTGATAGGGAGTTTTTCAAGTATCATATCAGCGCGAATACCTTCAGCCAAATGCGCAATGCCAGCTTTACTTGCACCATAAGTCGTCATGTGTTTTGGTAAACCGCGCATGGCGGACATGCTCGATATAACTACCAGATGACCATGGTTTTGTTTGCGAAAAATCTTCATGCCTGCTTCACACTGCGCTAGTGCTGATATAAAGTTGATTTCAGCGGTGCGCCTGTTGATACTAAAGCGACCTTTTCCGATGCGGCGACTCTCACCAATCCCTGCGTTCACCACGACCCGATCTATAGTGCCAAAATCGGCGACGAACTCATCAAACACGGTAAATATAGCGCTATAGTCGGTCACATCTAATCCCCGATACTCGACACGAATATCAGGATATTTGGATAAAATATCTGTTTTTAGCTGCTCTAAACGACTAGTGCGGCGCGCGCAAATGGCTAAGTTATAACCTAGTCTGGCAAATAACCATGCCATGCCCTCACCAAGTCCTGAGCTGGCACCTGTAACCAGCACTGTCTTGCCCTGTCCTACTTGCTGCTGGTTTAATCGGGCAAGATAACGCCCAGGTTTGATCGCACTAACTAATTGCGCTTTACGGTTCTTGGCCGTTTGCGTCATTAAATTTACCAATTTACTTTGCATAGATAGCTCCTTGTATATCAGTAGCAATGTAACACTTAATCGCAGTCTTTATGCGTCAAAGTATACGGCTAAAACACAATAGTATAGTATGCCTGCGTAGATAATTGAACGGCAATTGTGTATAGCAGACTAGAGGCTTAGGGTCTGTTGAACATTCAAATATTAGGACTGCTGATAGCTAAAATTGCACCAAACTAGGCGTAAACCGAAGATAATGTCTAGACATTAGCTAGATTTACAACACCGTTTGGGGTGATTTTAGCATCAGCCTTTCAGGGCGAGGCTATTTTTTGCCAATACATGGCGAAGTTATCTAACCTAGAATGACTAGGCCGCAAGAATTTCACTGCGTATTGC
>NZ_JBQQFC010000491.1:0-1233 GCF_052258445.1 Psychrobacter sp. T6-1 | reverse complement strand
TTTTGGATGTGGGTCGTCGCCTTAATTGGAATGATGACTAGTATTGTTGAGTGTAGCTTGGCTCAGCTGTATAAGCGCAAAGATGTTGATGGTAATTTTCGCGGTGGGCCTGCGACTTATATCTTGCATGGTTTAGGCAAGGATTATCGCTGGCTTGCCGTTATATATGCTATCTCTTTACTCCTGTCGTTCTCGATTGGCTTTGTGGCATTCCAAGGTAATACGGTGGCAGGTTCTGCTCTTGAAAGCTTTGGGATTGATCGCTGGATATCAGGCGTAGTACTGGTTATTGCGGGTGGGTTTATCGTTTTTGGCGGTATTCAGCGTATTGCAAAAGTCGCTGACGTGGTTATTCCTGTAATGGCGCTCATCTATATCGGCATGGCACTTATTATTATCGTGCTAAACTTTACAGAGCTGCCAGCGCTAATGGTTATGATCGTCAAAAATGCCTTTGGTATTGAGTCTGTCGTGGGCGGCGGTATCGGTGTGGCGATTGAGCAAGGTATGAAGCGGGGCTTGTTCTCGAATGAGGCAGGTTTGGGTTCTGCGCCAAATATCGCTGCTACGGCCTATGCCACCCATCCTGTGAGTCAAGGCATCTCGCAGTCGTTATCAGTGTTTATCGATACGATTGTGGTGTGTAGTGCTACGGCATTTATGATTTTGCTCAGCGGGGTATATCAGCCTGGGGCTGAGGTCGATGGTATTGTACTGGCGCAGCAAGCGCTAAGTAATCAGCTAGGCGATTGGTCACAGTATATCTTGACTATAGCGCTATTGTTATTTGCCTTAAGCTCTATTATGTATAACTATTATATGGGCGAAAATTCTATTAACTTCTTGGTCAAAAAGAACGTCAAAATGGCGACTTTGATTCTAAGAGTGGTCGTCATCGGCGTATTGTTTTTAGGAGCGGTCGCGCCTGCGGCAACGACTGTATTCTTCTTCGCTGATCCATTGATGGGTGTGCTAGCGCTTGCCAACTTACTCGCTCTAATTATGCTATTTCCACGCGCTAAGCGCTTGCTTGATGACTTTGCAAGACAGCTCAAAGCAGGTGTCAAAGAGCCGTTATTCGACGCGCAGCAGTATGAGAAGTTGGATATCGATCTGAGTGCATGGGGTAAAGAGGCGGTAGAAGAGGCTTTAGAGCAGAAGAAGTAGTTTGAATATACTCTATGTCTTATAAATAAAAAACCACTTCAACCTAATAGCATGGTTGAGGTGGTT
>NZ_JBQQFC010000490.1:0-1239 GCF_052258445.1 Psychrobacter sp. T6-1 | reverse complement strand
ACTTTAAAATTGCGATTCATAGCGCTTCTTCCTTGAAATCCATAGAGACGATATAGGTCTATAGCCATTAATCTCGAAACAAAAAATAATGCTTTTAGTAATTAAAACATTTTGTTTAGAAACATAAGGCTGCGAATAATTAATAAGATATTAATGATTTTATTAGATATTAACAAATTAGCAACACTTATATTCAATTATTTATTAGTTGTAAGCTTTTATTATCTTTTTAATTACGCTAAGTAAACCAAAAACAACTATATTTTAGTACATCTAAACAGACGTTGAAATAATCAATATAAATCCATTTTGTTTAATATATAAATTCGTTTTAATAAATATAAACTTCTATGAAAATTACTGTATTCAAATTTACACATATAATTAAAAATATATTTTTAGGGTTTAGGGATTCAAGACAGCCATAGTAAAGAGTCCAAAACACTGAGAGTACAAGTGCTTGCCGACTTATATGACTTGATGATGTGATGATATTTTTAAAAATGTGATAAAACTGATACCTATTATTATTGTTCGAAAATGATAAAAACAACCTACTATATTGTTTAAGACAAACTATATATTCATAATTATGAATATAATTAGCTTAGGGAATCTATACAAAGAGGTATTAGGTTTATGATTTGATAGATGACAGATAATGTTGAGAATTGGATGGGGTTTAATAAGGTACGGAGGTAGCTAATAACATTATTAAATCTACCTTTGGCAAATAAATATATGTGCAATATAAATTTATTAAAAAAGCGTTTTTACCTGCTTTTTAAACGCCCTTAACGCCTGTTTATACCTATCGTCTTTAATTGCCAGCGTACTTATACGTCCATAGCGCAGTTGTCGATAATTTTGCATGATCTGGGTTAAATCTACAGGGAGCTTTTTATTATTACCAGAGTTGTCTTTATGGTTTGCAAGGCGCTCAAGCCACGCCAGTTGCCCTTCATTGTCATCGCGAGCAAACGCTTTATCGCTTTTAGATAAACGCTGAGATAACTTAATGAGCGGCTGATCGGCAGGATGCCAGTGTTTACGCCTACGCTGCCAAATCATAAATATGATAATACTCATAATTGAGATAGCAATTGCTGCCATCCACATCACTTGTTGCATGACAGAAGTAATGTTGAACCATTTGAGCAGTGAGCTGGCTTGACTATCCTGATCGTAGCCGACGATGTCCTTTTGCCAGTAGTAGCTTGCTTGATCGGATAAGCGCCG
>NZ_JBQQFC010000489.1:0-1245 GCF_052258445.1 Psychrobacter sp. T6-1 | reverse complement strand
CATAACCATTGCACAGCCGATTGTCCAGCGCCCAAGATATCCGTTGTGTTATCGGTTGTACAGAGTCCAGCACCTGCGATAAGAGTATCACTGACATGATCAGTGATAGAATCCTCTTTATCCAAGCTTGCCGCTATGCCGCCTTGTGCATAATGGCTCGAGCAGACTTCAAGCGCCGCTTTACTCAGTACCGTGACATGTAGCGATTTTGGCAAAGCCAAAGCCGTGCTAAGGCCAGCCAAACCTGCCCCGATGATGAGGACATCAGTTTGCCGAATACTTATATTGTCAGCGCTTATAAGTCTATTCATATTACGCGGCTCCCACGTTAGCGAAGAGGGCGCGGTCTTTGACGATATCACCGCTGGCAGTGACGCGCTGCTTTTGCGTTTCAGCGAAATCTAACATACGCTGTAATGGCTTTTTGGCAGCGACTGCTAGCTGTTGTGACATCAGTACCTCACCGCTTTGATCTTTTAAGACGCGCTCGATACCTTGCAAGCCATTCATTGCCATCCATGGGCAAAATGCGCAGCTCTTACAGCTGGCGCTTTCACCTGCCGTTGGTGCAGCCAAAAAGCGCTTATTCGGTGAGCGCTTTTGCATCTCATGCAAGATACCTAGGTCAGTGGCGACAATAAAGGTATCGGCGTCCATCTCGTAGGTGGATTTGAGTAATTTGCTAGTTGAGCCAACCACATCAGCCAGAGCCACCACGCTATCAGGTGATTCAGGATGTACCAGCACTTTTGCCTCAGGATGCTCAGCCCTTAATTGCATCAGCTCAGTGGCTTTAAACTCGTTATGCACTAGGCACGAGCCTTGCCAAAGCAGCATGTCTGCGCCCGTCTCTTGCGCGATGTATTTACCCAGATGGCGATCAGGACCCCAAATGATCTTTTCACCTTTATCATGAAGATGGCGGATGATATCGATACCGACAGAGGAGGTCACCACCCAATCCGCTCGTGCTTTGACCGCTGCACTGGTGTTGGCGTATACGACGACGGTGCGATCAGGATGAGCATCACAAAACGCTGAGAATTCATCAGCAGGGCAGCCCAAATCAAGCGAGCACTCCGCTTCTAGGTCCGCCATCAGTACCGTCTTTTCCATGCTGAGAATCTTGGCAGACTCGCCCATGAAGCGTACCCCTGCAACGA
Organism: Psychrobacter sp. T6-1; assembly: GCF_052258445.1. Lineage (NCBI taxonomy): Bacteria > Pseudomonadati > Pseudomonadota > Gammaproteobacteria > Moraxellales > Moraxellaceae > Psychrobacter > Psychrobacter sp. T6-1. The sequence goes on along the minus strand of NZ_JBQQFC010000489.1, from coordinate 82 downwards.
CTAACGTCTGAGCACTATGCGCTTGCCCAAAACGCGCCATCTCAAGCGAATCACCGACGCACCCGCCCGTCGCTAGTGCCAA
>NZ_JBQQFC010000488.1:0-1245 GCF_052258445.1 Psychrobacter sp. T6-1 | reverse complement strand
CATAACCATTGCACAGCCGATTGTCCAGCGCCCAAGATATCCGTTGTGTTATCGGTTGTACAGAGTCCAGCACCTGCAATAAGAGTATCACTGACATGATCAGTGATAGAATCCTCTTTATCCAAGCTTGCCGCTATGCCGCCCTGCGCATAGTGACTTGAGCAGACTTCAAGCGCCGCTTTACTCAGTACCGTGACATGTAGCGATTTTGGCAAAGCCAACGCCGTGCTGAGGCCAGCCAAACCTGCCCCGATAATGAGGACATCAGTTTGCCGAATACTTATATTGTCAGCGCTTATAAGTCTATTCATATTACGCGGCCCCCACGTTAGCGAAGAGGGCACGGTCTTTAACAATATCACCGCTGGCAGTAACGCGCTGCTTTTGCGTTTCAGCGAAATCTAACATACGCTGTAATGGCTTTTTGGCAGCGACTGCTAGCTGTTGTGACATCAGTACCTCACCGCTTTGATCCGTCAAACAGCGCTCGATACCTTGTAAGCCATTCATTGCCATCCATGGGCAAAATGCGCAGCTCTTACAACTGGCGCTTTCCCCTGCCGTTGGTGCAGCCAAAAAGCGCTTATTTGGTGAGCGTTTTTGCATCTCATGCAAGATACCTAAGTCAGTGGCGACAATAAAGGTATCGGCATCCATCTCGTAAGTAGACTTGAGTAGTTTACTGGTGGAGCCAACCACATCAGCCAGAGCCACCACGCTATCAGGCGATTCAGGGTGTACTAGCACTTTTGCCTCAGCATGCTCAGCCTTTAATTGCATCAGCTCAGTCGCTTTAAACTCGTTATGTACCAGGCATGAGCCTTGCCAAAGCAGCATATCCGCGCCCGTCTCTTGGGCAATGTATTTGCCTAAATGCCTATCAGGACCCCAGATGATCTTTTCGCCATTGTCATGGAGATGACGGATGATATCGATACCGACAGAGGAGGTTACCACCCAATCAGCGCGCGCTTTGACCGCAGCGCTGGTATTGGCGTAGACCACCACTGTGCGCTCAGGGTGAGCATCACAAAACGCGGAGAACTCATCAGCAGGGCAACCTAAATCCAGAGAACACTCCGCTTGTAGATCCGCCATCAGCACCGTCTTTTCCATGCTCAAAATCTTGGCAGACTCACCCATAAAGCGTACGCCTGCAACCACCAAGGTCTGAGCACTATGCGCTTGCCCAAAACGCGCCATCTCAAGCGAATCACCGACGCACCCGCCCGTCGCTAGTGCCAA
>NZ_JBQQFC010000487.1:0-1258 GCF_052258445.1 Psychrobacter sp. T6-1 | reverse complement strand
TGAATCTGTGGCAGGGTTTCATATTTCATCTTATTATCCTTTTTATTGTTTTAAATGAGCTGTATACCAGTCACGCCAGGCGGAGTGACTTTGAATATTTGGACTTTAAAAAGCACCGCTTGACCGGCGAGCGGATGGTTGAAGTCCACTTCGATCTCATCATCATCGATAGCACTTATGATACCTGCCAAAGTGTTTTTACCTTTATCCTCAAACTCAACCATCATGCCAATCTCAGGATTATCCGCGATGAGCGCAAATTGAGTGCGACTAAACTGCTGGACGTTATCTGGGTTCCAGTCTCCAAAGGCTTGTTCAGGGTCAAGGTGTGCTGTGCGCGTATCGCCTGCCCGCAAGTTCATCAGCACCTGCTCAAAGCCAGGCAATAGACTCTCATCACCGATAGTCAGCGTGACAGGGGCGTCGCGACTAAAGGTTGAATCGATCATTTCTCCATTCTCAAGTGAGACTTCAAAATGTAGTTTGACGCTACTGCCGTAAGCGATGCGCGTGTCTTCGTTAGGATTGATAAATTGAGAGTCGGTCATAGTCAAAGGTCACCTAGTGATTAAAAAAGCAATGCATCAAATAATAAGGCAAATGATAGCTGGTGTAAGCGTCAATAATGTAACGTAACTGCGGCACTATAAATATAAATAAAGTACCATAGATAAAATACTATAATTTTGAATCTACAAGTGAGCATATATAGCAATGGCACAAAATGAGCGAAGCATCCTAGTACAAGGCGTCGTACAAAAATGGCAAGATGACAAAGGCTTTGGTTTTATCAAAATGGGTGATGGCGAGTCGGTGTTTTTTCATATTAGTGAGTTCAAAGCAAAGCGCCGCCCAGAGATTGGCGAACACGTTGTCTTTACGCTTGGGCAAGATAATCAAGGTCGCCTGCAGGCCAAGCGAATACAAGAGCTGAGCTTTGTACAGCAAAAAATGGCGAATAAGAACAGTCAAATTCGCAAGCGCAACCAAAAACGCAGCGCACAAGCGGACTTTGAGGAGGGTCAAAAAAAGCGTTTATTTCTTGGTTTAGGGTTTTATGGGGTGCTAGCGCTACTGGCATTCACAAATGAGATAAGCTGGCTTGTGGTTGGCTGGTACCTAGCTTTAGGAGTTATCACTTATACGATATATGCCAAAGATAAAAAAGCGGCGCAAAACAATGAGTGGCGCACCCCTGAGATGACTTTACATATTTTAAGCGCGCTTGGCGGCTGGGTTGGAGCGCTGGTTGCCCAGA
>NZ_JBQQFC010000486.1:0-1270 GCF_052258445.1 Psychrobacter sp. T6-1 | reverse complement strand
AGCGGGACTACAGGCGATCAGAGACAGGCTCATTAATACGGCTAAGCTCGCTGTTTTAATTGATATAGAGTTTAAAGATAAGAACATAGGGGTTCCGTAGTAGGACTATATTTAGACTTTTACTTTGCACTGACTATAGTAGCAAGTTTGCGGCTAGCGGCTTGTCTAGGAATGGTGAGCGTTGTTTCTTAACCTTGTCATCAGCATATATTTGTCTAAATTTTGCTGTTTAAAAACGCATTGATAGCCCTATAAGTCTGCATGCAAACATCAGGGTTGAGGTTTTCCATATTGAGGTAAGCGTGAATAACCTTATCATAAGTGATGTGCTGCGCATCAACGCCTGCTTGGTTGAGTTTGGCAGCATAAGCGACGCCTTCATCATATAAAGGGTCAATGGCTGCATTGATAATAAGCGCAGGCGGCTGACCCTTGAGGTCGTCTAAACTGGCAAATAGCGCGGACTTAGCTTGTGTATCTTCATTGTTCTGAAAGTATTGGTTAAAATACCAGTCGATACGTACGCGGCTGAGCAAGTAGCCACTGGCATATTTTTCAACAGAGGGGCTACTCATTGTAAAGTCGACGCTAGGGTACATCAGCACCTGCGCGCTGATTTTCTCTATCATACCCGAGGCTTTTACCCTAGGATCACGTAATAGATTGGTTACTAGCGCGCCGCCATGACTATCGCCTGCGACCACTACCTTGTCTGTCATTATCTGACGACGAGCAAGTAGTTTATTGAGTCCAAGCAGCACAGTACAAGCGTCGTTTTGCGCGGCAGGATAAGGATTTTCTGGCGCTAAGCGATATTCTGGCGCGATAATAATGTGCCCAGTATATTTGGCCAAACGACATAAAATGTGATGATAAACAGAGACGCTACCTGCCGTACCACCGCCACCATGAAAGTACAGCATCACAGGTAGTTTGGTCGGCTCAGCTGGTTTGGTATCAGCGGGCAAGCTAGGATAAAAAAGCCGTACCGGTATATCATAAGTCGGCATGTCACCAGCATCTGTAGCTAGTCCATCACCTTTAATAATGTCGTCAATTATCAATGGGATATCTACTGCTTGGGTCACAAAGGTATGAGTCAAATTTGCCAGACCATCTCGTGCATTGATTGCATTAGGTACGCTACCTGTTTTGATAAAAGCAGGTAGCACTTGCTCGTTAAGTACCTTTAAATAATTGGCAACGGCGGGTAGTAAATCCGCCTCAATTGCATTATTTACCGATGTTTTTTTGTTCACAGTAGTCATAT
>NZ_JBQQFC010000485.1:0-1270 GCF_052258445.1 Psychrobacter sp. T6-1 | reverse complement strand
ATATGACTACTGTGAACAAAAAAACATCGGTAAATAATGCAATTGAGGCGGATTTACTACCCGCCGTTGCCAATTATCTAAAAGTACTTAACGAGCAAGTGCTACCTGCTTTTATCAAAACGGGTAGCGTCCCTAATGCAATCAATGCACGAGATGGTCTGGCAAATTTGACTCATACCTTTGTGACCCAAGCAGTAAATATCCCACTGATAATTGACGACATTGTGAAATGTGATGAACAAGCGACAGATGCGAGTGATGCGCGCGCTTATGATGTACCCGTACGGCTTTTTTATCCCAGTTTGCCCGTAGATTCGGGAGAGTCAGCCACGACCTCTTTGCCCGTGATGCTGTACTTTCATGGTGGCGGCGGTACCGCGGGTAGCGTCTCTGTTTATCATCAGATCTTATGCCGTTTGGCAAAACATACCAATCACATCATCATCGCGCCAGAATATCGCCTAGCCCCAGAAAATCCTTACCCTGCCGCGCAAAACGACGCTTGTACTGTGCTGCTTGGACTCAATAAACTACTTGCCCGCCGTCAAATAATGACAGACAAGATAGTGGTCGCAGGCGATAGTCATGGCGGCGCGCTAGTAACCAATCTATTACGTGATCCTAGGGTAAAAGCCTCGGATATAATAGAGAAAATCAGCGCGCAAGTGCTGATGTACCCTAGCGTCGACTTTACAATGAGTAGCCCCTCTGTTGAAAAATATGCTAGTGGCTACTTGCTCAGCCGCGTACGTATCGACTGGTATTTTAACCAATACTTTCAGAACAATGAAGATACACAAGCTAAGTCCGCGCTATTTGCCAGTTTAGACGACCTCAAGGGTCAGCCGCCTGCGCTTATTATCAATGCAGCCATTGACCCTTTATATGATGAAGGCGTCGCTTATGCTACCAAACTCAACCAAGCAGGCGTTGATGCGCAGCACATCACTTATGATAAGGTTATTCACGCTTACCTTAATATGGAAAACCTCAATCCTGATGTTTGCATGCAGACTTATACGGCTATCAATGCGTTTTTAAACAGCAAAGTTTAGACAAATACATGCTGATGACAAGGTTAAGAAACAACGCTCACCATTCCTAGACAAGCTACAAGTTACAAACTTGCTACTATAGTCAGTACAAAGTAAAAGTCTAAATATAGTCCTACTACGGAACCCCTATGTCCTTACCTTTAAACTCTATATCAATTAAAACAGCGAGCTTAGCCGTATTAATGAGCCTGTCTCTGATCGCCTGTAGTCCCGCT
>NZ_JBQQFC010000484.1:0-1275 GCF_052258445.1 Psychrobacter sp. T6-1 | reverse complement strand
ATCATGTCATAGCTTGCGGTTTGAATATTGACCGGAAAATGCTCGCGATGACGTATCGCCCAAGCCAGCTTTGGATCACAGTCTAAGTCCAAAAATGGGGATTCAGGCTCGACAATTTCGTGCGCACCGAAACCATAAAAACGCATGAGCCAATCAGCCTGATATAGACGGTTCTCGCGTACCATAGGGACAGGCGTGCCAATCGCTGGCAGACGAGTGTCAGAGAGCATCGGTACATAGCCTGAGTAGTAAACACGCTTGAGATCATACTCTTTATAAAAATGGCTAGACAGCTGAATCACTTGCAAATCTGTCTCATTGCTTGCACCGACAATCATCTGACTGGTTTGACCCGCTGGCGTGAATTTCGGTGCTTTTTTATGCTTTTTTTGGCTCTCGCGGATGGTGATAATTTCAGTCTTTACCGTTTCCATCGGCGCTTTTAATTCGTCATGCGATTTTTCAGGGGCAAGCAGTGCCAAACCTGATTTGGTCGGTATTTCAATATTGACGCTTAGGCGATCCGCGTACAGACCTGCTTCTAATAAAAGCTCTTTTGAGGCCCCAGGAATGGTCTTTAGATGAATATATCCATTAAAGCGCTCGCGAGTACGCAGTATCTTGGCAACCTCGACCAGACGCTCCATCGTGTAATCGCCACTCTTAAAAATACCTGAGCTTAAAAATAGCCCTTCGATATAGTTACGACGATAAAACTGCATGGTGAGATCGACCACTTCTTCAACACTAAAAGCCGCGCGCGGGGTATCGTTGCTTTTACGCGAGGTGCAATATGCACAATCATAAATACAATGATTGGTCAGCAAAATTTTGAGCAGGCTGACGCAGCGACCGTCTTCGGTATAGCTGTGACAGATACCTGTGGCTGAAGCATCACCCAAACCGCCGCCTTGATTTTTGCGCGTGCCAGCGGATGAGGAGCAAGACACATCGTACTTGGCCGCATCGGCCAAGATGTTGAGTTTGCCTTGAAGTCTTTCGTAATTGATGGTTGCCATAGAGGAGATTACCCATTCATTAGTAGGGTACTATTTTACCAAATTACGCGGTAAGTCTTTGTATTTATTACAGAATTGATAGCTCTATACGACAACGGTTGTCGCATAAAAAAACCTCAAATTTTTTGAGAAAAATTTGAGGTAGTTCAACTAACAACGATAATAAAGTCTAGTCATAAATCACTTTCATGATCTCATACTCGACCACGCCTTTTGGCGTTTCGATACGGGCTTCGTCACCCTCAGACTTGCCAAT
>NZ_JBQQFC010000483.1:0-1275 GCF_052258445.1 Psychrobacter sp. T6-1 | reverse complement strand
TCATCTGTATCTAAAGTCTCCTCGGGTACCAGCGCATCATATTGACGTTTGCTCACGACTTCTAACACGGCTTGACGAATAATATCGTCGCCGCGCTTAGATTGCAGCATTTGTAATAGCTGCTCTTTAATCGCATCAATACTATCGGCTTGTAATGCGCCAGAGGCTTGCAGCGCCTGTGGCAATAACATTGGGATAAATAAATCGCTATCACTGGTGGCGATATCAGCTAAGCTGTCGATAATTTGCATTAAGTTTGGACGACGACAGCCAAACGAAAAGGTTAAGCAGTCATCTTGTGCTACTCCAAAATGAGAGAGTTTCGGCGGCACATAAAGTACATCCCCCGCTTCTAGTATCTCATCAAAGATAATCTCGCCCATATCATCAAACAATCGAATCGGCTCATTTGCGACAAACTCGGTACCTTTATCACAGAATTTGCCGAGCTGCCAACGCCGTGATCCATATCCTTGTGCCAAAAACACATCGTAATCGTCATAGTGTTTGCCCACGGAGCCGCCTTTTGGGGCGAAAGATACCATGATATCATCACGCTGCCACTGCGGAATAAAATCAAACGCTTGCCAGAGTTGCCCCAGCTCAGGTGACCACTGTTCCATATTTTGCACCAGTACAGTCCACTGTGCTGGCAAATTATCAAAATCTGCTTCTGACAATGGGCTCTTTTTGAGTTGCCATTGTGGCAATCCTTCGTGCTTGCTCGCGGCTTGGATTAGCAGGCGCGCTGAAGCGTCTTCTTCAACGGCAAGCCCAAGCATATCCTCTGGCTCAAACATGTCGATTAATTGGGGTAAACCTTGCTTAATAAGCAATGGTTTTTTTTGCCAGTATTCGCTTAAAAACTGCTCAGGAGTGATAGAGTCGGTTAGACAAAGTGGAATTGAGGTCATGGGTTGATCCGAGTCATTAGATAAGGGTGAGTAGGGTATTTATGTATAGAATGGCTTTAGAAAATAAGCACGATAGTTTATGATTAACGATTATTTAGTTTACTACTTTTGGAATCCTTATGAAAAAGCTATCATTGATGTTTATCATTATGAGTGCGTTTTTATTACAAGCTTGCGTGCATAAAATCGTCACTGTACCCGCTAAAGTTGCCTATAAAACTACTAAAGGCGTGGTCAAAGGTACAGTTGCTGTGGGCAAAGCGATCATACCGGGCGATAGTGATGATAAAAAAGACGACTGATTGAGTAGTCAGCTCATCTGATCTCTTTTTAAAGGGACGGTTACTGACTAACCTCTATT
>NZ_JBQQFC010000482.1:0-1279 GCF_052258445.1 Psychrobacter sp. T6-1 | reverse complement strand
ATTTTTCAATTCACAGGCCTATCAATAATCCATTACTGACGGATAATTTTGACATCAGAGACATATGTAGGTAGCTGCCATGCGCCGCCAACTGACACCATGCGGCATAGTCCTGTGGTGCTTTCATGACTTTTGACAAAGCGCTTGCCATTCCATATCCAGTCAGTTTTGGACAGACAGTCGCCAAGGCTACGCCCTTTTTGTACCGCGCTTATCTTGCCGCTTTTGTATTCAGTAGCATTGGTCGTTACCAGCTGCGGGTTATAGGGCTTGCGATCATTGATAACCCAAGCGCCGGCGCCAGAGTTATAGACGGCGCTCCAACAGTTGTGCTGCACCAGTAGTTTGGTGCTACTCAAACGCGCCACTTGCCAAGAGGAGCTATCGGCAATATTAGGACAGTCGCTGCTATCTTTTAAAGTGGGTTTAAGCAGAGCGGCAAGGTTGGATGCGCGCATAACAAACTTGGTGCTTTGATTGGTGGTTTGAGAGCTTGGAAGTACCAAATTTAAAGAGGGCGCAGCAGCGGCCGAGAGTACGCTAGTATTCGATCTAGTCGCGTCTTCTGAGCCTATCAAAGCGCTGGGCGTCCCTACTCGGCCTTGCACCGCGTCCACTTGCATCATAGCAGCGGTTGCGCCTTTATCAGAGAGCTGCCAGCGGGTGTTACGTAAGACCAGCTCAATTTTGCTAGATTTAGCGAGTGCTGTGACTAAGGCATTCACTTGCGCTGCAGTAAGATCAGCGTCTCCTGATGACAGCGGTTTAATCTCGCCCAAATCTTTATTATCTATAAACAATGAGATGCGGTGACGATTACCCAACTGCATCAAAGCTTTAGAGGAGCTTTCTTTAGCGCCGCCAAATTTGACTTTGCCCTCAACGCTGGTATCAACGCCTGCGCGTCTAACTAAGAGAATAGAAACGGGCTGCTCTGAGCTACCTTCTGCCTGATAACCTGCGAGCCGACAAGTACGCGTATTGTCACACACCGCCTGCCAGTCTTGTTGAGTAAATTCCAGTGATGTAGCGGCTAGCGTCGAAAAGCTAGATAGCATAAATGCTGTAGATATAGCGGTAATACGCCACATATTTTTGGCTATTGGTCTTTTTATTATATTTCGATAGATCTGTACCATAGTGCGATCTCTCCTCAATAACACTTGCATATTCAAGGACAATAATGAGCCATTCTAGCTGAGTAGTGTGTCAATCTATTATGATAATGTAGCATTATGTAATAATGCAATCAACGAAATATGTAACGATTATTAAAATT
>NZ_JBQQFC010000481.1:0-1286 GCF_052258445.1 Psychrobacter sp. T6-1 | reverse complement strand
GGCGGGTCTAACCGTGTTTGGCTACTCAACAAAGAGCTATGGGTAGGCGCGATAAACGGTATTATCTGGGCGATAATCATGGCGTTTATTGCCCAATTGTGGTTTCATGATATCAAGATCAGTAGCGTCATTGGCTGCGCTATTGCCATTAATATGACCGCTGCCAACGTCTCTGGCATTAGTATTCCTTTGATGCTCAAACGCATGAATATCGACCCAGCTTTATCTGCTTCAGTTATCTTAACGACAGTAACTGATATCGTCGGCTTTATGTCGTTTTTGGGCTTGGCCAGCGTGCTAATTCTATAAACGAGTTAATTCTATAAACAAAATAAACAGCGAGTACGTTATGCAAGCGGTACAAGTCAAAGTTCTAAATCCTAAACTTATTAATGATGAGTCATTTGCGTTACCAACACGTGCAACTGACGGCTCAGCAGGTATCGATTTGCGCGCTTGTATAGACGCGCCTTTGACGATCAAAGCAGGTACAACGCATCTAGTCGGTACGGGATTGGCAGTTTATATTGCTGATCCCAATTATGCAGGCATGATATTGCCGCGCTCAGGTCTAGGTCACAAACACGGTATTGTACTAGGTAACCTAGTGGGTCTCATTGATGCCGACTATCAAGGCGAGCTGATGGTCAGTGTATGGAATCGTAGCGATGAGGATTTTATCCTTAATCCTGCCGATCGTATGGCGCAGTATATCGTAGTGCCCGTTGCACGTCCTGAGTTTGAGATTGTCAATGATTTTAATGATATTAGCGCACGCGGCGCAGGCGGTTTTGGTCATTCAGGTCGTCAATAAAACCCGGCCCTACATGCTGTTTTGTCATCAATAACATTTGTCATAAATAACAAAAATAAGGAGACGTAGTAATGACACCCCCCTTTGCTACGCAGCAGTCCTTATTTCGTGCCTACGACATTCGTGGTGATAAGCAGTATTTTACCAGTGATTTCATCACTGCCTTAGCTGATGCTTTTTTTAGGCTTTATAGCCAGTACCGTATCGATAGTAATCATCACTCAAACCACAAATTAAATACGCCTGCCCTATCGCCCTTTGAGCTGAGAGCCAAAAAGACTACTGTGATTGTAGGTTTTGATGTGCGCGCTGGTAGCGAGTGTATTGCTGAGGCTCTGACCAAGCGTATACAGCAGCGAGGGCTTCAGGTCATCTATTTAGGGCTTGTTACCACCCCTATGATGGCCTTTTGGACAGAGCAGTATGACGGTCATGGCATCATGGTCACCGCCAGCCATTCTCCCAAAGACAC
>NZ_JBQQFC010000480.1:0-1295 GCF_052258445.1 Psychrobacter sp. T6-1 | reverse complement strand
TTGGCTGACCATGCAAAAGCAGTATTTACAATTATACCCAGCTGCTCTTCTGCAAATATTGCCATCAAGACAAAGAGAGTGATAAAACCGCCGCTATACCAAAAGGCGGGGTTTTTAAGACCCAAAGTATCTGTTGACACCTCCGTGCGCGTTAGATGACCCGTAGCTGCGCTTAGATTATGTGAGCGTCCTTGCTCTTTATCGTTAAATCCCTTTAAATCTGCCATGATATGGCTCCAGTCCTGTTGCATCAAAATTAACTAAGGTACAAATTCAATGAGAGACAAAATAGGATAATCATCCTTAAAATCTGTATCTTTAAATGGCAATGAGCGCTATAGAACAGCAGGTGTTTTATAGCGAAGTGACTTTTGACGGTAATAAATATCTATGCTTACACGCTTTTCGTACTAAGGCACAGGCTTAAGTCCCTGCTCCAAAAAGTCAAACCAGTTTTGTCCGATGATCTTGCCAGCATCAACCTTATTAAAGCCATGCTTAAGCAGACCGTTATAAATATTCTCCATACCTTTCTCACCTGCAAACCAAGGCAAGTTATCCGGCCAGCCTGAGTTACTCGCGCTGCCTTCGCCATAGTCCATTGCCTTTGACCAGCGCCCGTTACGCATCCACTCCAGCACTGATTTGGGCTGATTGAGGCACAAGTCACTACCAATCGCTAAATGCTCGACGCCGTATTTATCAGCGCAGTTGGCAATCATGGTACAAAAATCATCAAGGCTGCAGTCGCTACCGTTCGGCAAATGAAACGGGTATAAGCTAAAGCCTAATAGCCCACCTGCTTGGGTTAAGGCGCTAATCACCGTATCTGACTTGTTACGTAGCGCATCATGCGCGGTAGTCGGATTGGCATGGCTAATACAGATCGGACGCGACGATACCTCTATCGCTTCCAGCGTTGATTGCTCAGCACTGTGCGACATATCGACAATCATACCGACGCGGTTCATCTCCGCTATCGCTTGCTGACCAAAGCGTGTCACCCCACTATCTTTTGACTCATAACAGCCCGTTGCCAGCAGGCTCTGATTGTTATATGTCAGCTGCATAATGAGTAACCCCAAACGGCGCATAACGCTGATCAGACCTATCTCATCATCGATAGGCGAGCAGTTTTGCGCGCCAAAGAAGATACCGACTTTGCCTTGCTCTTTAGCGGTTTTGATATCGCTGGTAGAATATACAGGCATAATCAAATCGCTATTTTGCTCAAAGCGCGCATGCCATTCAGCAAAGCGGGTCATCGTTTGGCGTGCGTTTTCGTGATAGACCAA
>NZ_JBQQFC010000479.1:0-1297 GCF_052258445.1 Psychrobacter sp. T6-1 | reverse complement strand
TCGTACATCCGCAGCACTGGCAAGATACTGATTATGACGATAAGAAAATCGTTATCATCGGTAGCGGGGCGACGGCGATGACGTTGCTACCTGCGCTAGTGGACGAAAATAGTGCGCAAAGCGCGCGTCATGTCACTATGCTACAGCGCTCGCCAACTTATGTGGCAAGTGTGCCAGGGGATGATCATGGTATTGATTGGCTATCTGGTAGATTCTCACCGCTCTCAAAGGAGCAGGCTTATAAAGTACTGCGTACGCGTAATATCGTCAGACAGCGCAGCCTATATGAGCTGGCTGTTCGCGCGCCTGAATTTATGAAATCACTGCTAAAAAAGGGCGCGCAAAAAGAGCTAGAAGGTAGCGATGTCGATATTGCGCATTTTATGCCCAAATATAATCCGTGGGATGAGCGCCTATGTGCGGTGCCAGACGGTGATTTGTTTCAAGCGCTGCGCCGTGATAGCGCCACTATCGTCACCGACCAGATCAGCCATTTTACCCAGACAGGTATTGCACTGCTATCAGGTGAGCATTTAGATGCTGATATTATCATTACAGCAACAGGACTAAATCTACAAGTATTGGGCGGGGCGGCGCTATATATCGATGGGCAAGTGGTCGATGTCGGCTCGCGCATGACGTACAAAGCGGTGATGTTAGAGGGGATACCCAATATGGCAGTGATGTTCGGCTATACCAATGCGTCGTGGACGCTTAAGATAGATTTGGCCTGCCAGTATGTTATTAGGCTGCTCAGTTATATGAGTCGTCATCGCTATCAAGTCGTCTGTGCTCAGGCAGATAGCAAAGTAAAAATACAGCCTGATACCGTACTTGGCTCTCTCTCGGCAGGCTACGTCAAGCGCGCCAAAGATAAGCTACCCAAACAAGGGAATCGTTATCCTTGGCGCGTGACTAATAATTATGTAACCGATCGGGTGATGCTAAAATATCGTCGTATCAAGGATGACTGGTTGCACTTTAATCGCTAATGTTTTTGAATAAAATCAGCGACTTGTTTGCTCAAAATTTGCCACAGCATCTTTTGTGCGCTCTCGCTACCCCAAGCGTTATGCGGGCTAAAGATCACACGTGGGTGCTCGCTTAGAACTAGTAGCGGATCATTATCGGCGATAGGCTCCTCTTCGAACACATCACTTGCATAACCGATAATTTGCTCATTATTAATGGCAGTAGCGAGTGCCTGACTGTCGACAATACCGCCGCGCGCTACATTAACGAGTAGGGGCTTGCGGGTCATTTTTGTGAGTGTATCTGCATTGATCAAATGCTGGGT
>NZ_JBQQFC010000478.1:0-1306 GCF_052258445.1 Psychrobacter sp. T6-1 | reverse complement strand
CTGCTTTATAATAATCGTCAACAACAAATGGTTTTGAGGATAAAAACTATTTGTTAATAAAGTCCAATTTCACTGGTTGTGTACTACGAGTTGTGTTTAACTGACATCAGTTTTGATGCTCACAATAAGCAGTACTGTCCAAATTTTACAGCTGTTAAGTTTACAGAATGTTACATAGTGCAAGATGCTCAGCATCATAGCGGAAATAGTCTATAAATAAAAGATTTTGCTGCATAAAAGTATGAACTCACTCCACCCTCTTAAGTCATGGTAACTTTATGATTAGCGTATTTGATTTATTTAAAATAGGTATTGGCCCCTCAAGCTCACATACCGTCGGCCCTATGATTGCGGCCAACTTGTTTTTGGCCTCAGTATCAAAAATGGCAAGCATCGACAATATATCATCAGTAGAGATCGAGCTATACGGATCGCTTGCAGCAACGGGCAAAGGTCATGCGACAGATACTGCGATTTTGCTAGGCTTGTTAGGTCATACACCCAGCACGATAGACACGCGCCTCACTGACCATTATCTCTCTGCTATTTTAGATGAGCTAAAGCTTAATCTATTAGGCGTACATACTGTCGGTTTTGATGCACAGCGCGACATTCACTGGTACGATGACACTGTATTGCCCTATCATCCAAACGCGCTTACCTTGCGTGCTCATTTGACAGGCGGCAACCACTTCCAGCAGACGTACTACTCTATCGGTGGCGGGTTTGTCATCAATGATGAAGATGCTACCAACCCCGATGAGGATCATGCCAGCCCCACTATCGATGATATTCCTTATCCCTTTAACAATGCCGCAGAATTACTTGAGCAATGTAATCAGCACCAATTGAGTGTCAGCGAATTGGTACTGGCAAACGAGTGTCACTATCGCAGCTTGGACGAGATCTACGCTTATTTAGATGATATTTGGAACGTGATGCAGCGCTGCGTTGAGCAAGGTTGTCAAAATAGCGGTATCTTGCCAGGCGGACTGCAAGTCAAACGCCGAGCGCAGGCTTTGTATTTGCAATTATGCGCAGAAAAGAATCAGCCTATCAGCCAAAGTGACAAGCTGGCGGCTATGGACTGGGTTGATTTATACGCCTTAGCTGTCAATGAAGAAAACGCCAATGGTGGCAATGTGGTCACTGCGCCAACCAATGGTGCTGCGGGTATCATCCCTGCGGTTATGCACTATTACCGTGATTTTTTGCAGAGCTACAACCAAGACGGCGTGCGCAAGTTTTTACTCAATGCAACCGCTATTGGTAGCCTTATTAAACAAAACGCCTCCATCTCTGGCGC
>NZ_JBQQFC010000477.1:0-1306 GCF_052258445.1 Psychrobacter sp. T6-1 | reverse complement strand
AGTCCTGCCATGATGATAACGATGATAAGGAGGCGCTTAACAAGATAGGGGATAACAGGTTTTCTGTAGCCGATATCATCCAACTGACTCTCAACTCCGCGCTGCAAGCTTTTAAACCCTTGCTCAGGTGGCGTGGATTTGACACGGTCTTTGACTAAAGGATCAAAGCCTTCTACCTGTTGCTCTTGATCAAAGCTAATGGCGCTATTGGGAATGCCTTGCTTGCTGGCGATACTATTAAGCTTTTGCTGCTGCTTGTTTTTGAGCGTCATCTCATAGGCATCAATGCGCGCTTTGGCAGCATCCATACTGATGTTTTCATCTTGCGCTAGGTTTTTTATCGCCATGACAAGATTGCCTTTTTCGATCATCATTATCACTGATTTTGGCAGTTTTTTTTGCTTAGTGCTTGTATCGGTATTAGAGCCATCAGGGTTAAACATATTTATCCTTAAGCGTCAATTGCGCCGCTCAATGTGAGTAGTAGCACTTTTATTATAGCAACTTTATTGTGCTTAATTTTAGCCAAAAAAATACCGCAATTAAACAATTACGGTAAATTTATCACTTACTTACTTTTGAGTCTAAAAGACGCTTATAACGCTTTCCAGCGCTGGATAGATTCTTTGATGACTTCTTTAGCTTCGTACACATCGCCCCAAGATTCAACGACAGTCGTGCCCGCTTTTTTCAAGTCTTTGTAATGGCTAAAGTGGAACTGTAATTGATTAATGAGCTGCTTTGGTAGATCGTCCAAGCTATTGTAAGCGTTGCCTGTATCACGGTCATCAGCAGGAACGACAACGACTTTGTCATCGACTTCGCCGTCATCAACGAACTTCATCACACCGATGACTTTCGCTTTTAAGAAAATACCAGTAGGCAGAGGCTGCTCTGTGATGATGAGCGCATCTAGCTCGTCGCCATCTTCATCAAGGGTTTGCGGAATAAAACCATAGTTGCAAGGTTTGGCAAAAATCTGTGGATCAACACGGTCAAGCTCAAATACGGCAAGCTCGCGGTTCCACTCAATCTTGTGGCTGCTACCGGTTGGAATCTCAACCACAACGTTGATAATACCGCCGTCTACATCACCTGCGTCCAAAATTTTATTAAAATCTGCCATAAAGGGCTCCTAATGAATACGTTTTTAGCAAAAAATGTGAGAAGTAAAAGGGTAAGAGATTACTACGGTTTGCGAGTATAGCAAGTTTGCGACATATTTTCCTATTTTGCTTAAGTCTAAGCTGGCACGATATTATGCAAAATAGGACTCAAAAGCTTAAAACACAAAAGTTATGATTTA
>NZ_JBQQFC010000476.1:0-1307 GCF_052258445.1 Psychrobacter sp. T6-1 | reverse complement strand
TCACCGTCTCATTTATCTTCTTCACCCTTTTTGGAGCATAGCGATATGTCAGCTATACCGACCACAGTCAATACTGATTTAGATCAGTCAAATACTATAGAAAACGAAAGTAGAATAGAAGGTGAGAGCTGCTACAACGCTTATGATGGTACGGCGATTTATTATCGCTATTGGCTCACTACGGATATCGAGCAGTTAAAAGATAGCGACCAGCCGAAGCGGCAAGTGATTTTGTTGCAT
Organism: Psychrobacter sp. T6-1; assembly: GCF_052258445.1. Lineage (NCBI taxonomy): Bacteria > Pseudomonadati > Pseudomonadota > Gammaproteobacteria > Moraxellales > Moraxellaceae > Psychrobacter > Psychrobacter sp. T6-1. Next base: position 1,067 of record NZ_JBQQFC010000476.1, on the reverse strand, counting down.
AGAGGTCATGAGCACTCTGGACGACTAAAAGAGCTGGGCGTGCGCTTTGTGGATGCAGGCTATCAGGTATTCGCTTGGGATGCGCGCGGTAATGGGCGCTCAGGCGGTATTAAGGACCATGCCGACAGCGTCACAGAGCTTGAGCGCGACTTAAATGATTTTGTGCAACTCGTTACCCAGCAGACAGGTATCGCCATCGAGGATACTTTGATAGTCGCTAGTAGTATCGGTGCAGTATTAGCGGCAGCTTGGGTACATGATTACGCGCCCAACATTCGCGGTATGATACTAGGCACGCCTGCGCTAAAGATTCGCTTGTATATTCCCTTTGCCATACCGTCGCTCAAGGTAGCGCGCACGCTTGGGCTCATGTCGCGCGTGAGTAGTTATGTTAAAGCTCAGGTACTCACTCATGATAAAGACGCGCAAGAGGCCTATAATGCTGATCCGCTGATCTCAAATAGTATCTCAACTGACTTACTGATCGACACCCATGCGACAGGTCAGCGGCTGCTCGATGATGCAGGCGCGATTATGGTTCCGACCTTTGTGCTTTGCGCCGGCAAGGATTATGTGGTTGATAAGCAAGCAGAACGCCAATTTTATGAGGCTATCAACACGCCTATTAAGCGCTGGCAGTTATATCCAGACAGCTATCACGCGATCTTTCATGAGACCAATAAAGCCGATGTATTTGCCGACTGTATCGAGTTTGCAGGGCACGTCTTTGATACGCCCATGCCAGCACCTGATTTGCGTATGGCGCACTTAGATAGCGCTAGTAAAGATAAAGTCGATCGCCTAGCGATTAAGCCGTTTAACCCAAGCTTTGCTATCACCCGTTTTGCGATGCAAAAATTCGGTCATGTCAGCGACGCTATCGCCACAGGGCTTGAGCATGGCTTTGACTCAGGGCATTCGCTCGATCATGTCTATTACAATCAGCCTAGTGGTCGCAATAAGTTCGGTCAGGCAATTGATAAGTTTTATCTCAATAACATCGGCTGGCAAGGCATTCGTATACGCCGCATGCATATTTTAGAGCTGGCACGTCAGGCGCTAGCAGA